>JAEZCF010000111.1 GCA_023430045.1 Pseudomonadota bacterium
TCGGCAGCGTCAGATGTTTATACGAGACAGCCGCCGCGCAGCGCCGGCCGGCCGATGGCAAGGTGGCACTGGTCACGGGCTCGTCCCGGGGAATCGGTGCGGCCATTGCCCAGCGGCTGGCCGCCGATGGCTTCAACGTCACCGTCAACCATCTCACCAACCGCGCGCTGGCCGAGGACATCGTCCGCAGGATCCAGGCGACCGGCAGCAAGGCCATCAATGTGAAGGCCGACGTCAGCGACCCGGCCGCCGTGCGCCGCCTGTTCGATGCCACCGAGCAGGCCTTCGGCGGCATCGATGTGGTCGTGAGCAACGCCGGCATCATGCGGCTGGCGCCGTTCGCCGAACTCACCGACGAACATTTCGACCGCATGCTGGCGGTGAACGTGAAGGGCAGTTTCAACGTCCTGCGCGAAGCGTCGCGCCGCGTGCGCGATGGCGGCAGGATTCTTGCGCTGTCCTCGAGCATCACCAAGCTGCGCAGCCCCACCTACGGACCGTATGCGGCCTCCAAGGCAGCGCAGGAGCTGTTCGCCAGCATCCTGTCCAAGGAACTGGAAGGCCGCGGGATATCGGTCAATGCGGTGGCGCCCGGCCTGGTCAACACCACGCTGTTCACCGATGGCAAGACCGCCGAACAGATCGCCGGCTTCGCCCAGCGCACGCCGCACAAGCGCCTGGGCGAGCCGGAGGATATCGCCCAGGTCGTGTCCGCGCTCTGCAGCGAAGATGGCGGCTGGGTCAACGGGCAGACGGTGTTCGCCAATGGTGGCGTGGTCTGAAAGTCGCTGTGGGATTACCAGGCCGCATCGTCGGTGCCCGGTGGCACCGACGCCCGCGCATGGCGTGCCGGCGTATGTTCGAACTGCGCGCTCGGCCGTACCGCGCGCAGCAGGCCGAAGCCGGACGCGGAGGTTTCGATGCAGGCCTGCATGTCCGCGACAGCAAGGAAATCCGCAGGATCGCAGCGTGTCAGTCCACGCAGCCACTGTGCGGTCTGTGCCAGTGACACCTGCACGTGCCAGCTTCCGCCTTCGGTCTGCTGGCGCCGCAGCGCGGTAGCGACGCCGAAGGCGATCAGGAATCCGCTGCATTGATCCAGGATCTGCACGGGCAGGGCGCGCGGTGCGTGCTCGCCGAATGCTGCGCCCTCGGCGTCGTTGAATCCCATCGCGGCCTGTACAAGCGAATCGAATCCTCGTCGGTCCGTCCACGGACCACGCGTGCCGTAGGCGGAAAGCGATGCCTGCACGATACCGGGCCGGCATCCAGCGACCTGGCACGGTGAAAAGCCGCGCCCCGCCAAAGCGCCTGGGCGGTATCCCTGGACGAAAACGTGCGCGTCCTTGATCAGCCGCCACAGCGTGCTGCGGTCGTCCGCGTGGTTCAGGTCCAGATGCGCCGAGCGTTTGCCACGACTGGTCTCTGCGATGGCGGCGATGTTGGGAAGCTGCGGGGAATTGACCAGCATGACCTCCGCACCGAAGGCGGCCAGCAGCCGGCCACCCGTGGGGCCGGCAAGTATTCTCGTCAGGTCCAGCACCCGCAGCCCCGACAGCGGTCGATCATCATGTGCCAGTGACGGAAGGGGGAGCGGATCGGCATCGCCGATGCGCTCGATGGTCATCACCGGCTGCGCAGCCACGGCGATTCCCTGCGGCGATGCATCCCACGCGTCAAAGCTTCGCACTGCCGCCGCGACCAGGCCACGTTCGGCGGCGGCTTCTTCGAATTCAAATGCGGACCACGTGTCCAGCGCTGCTTCGGCGTCCGCACGTATGCCATCGAGCGGGGACACCCCCAGCAATCGCAGCGCGCCTTCGCGGTGATGCGCGAAGTTCGCATGCAGCCGGACATGCCCATCCCTGCAGCGGTACAGGCCGGAGAACTCGTCCCACAGTTCCGGTGCGTGGCCGTCCAGAGTGAACCAGCCGCTGGCCTCCAATGCCGCATGCCGGCTGTTCACCGTGACCCGCTGCCGGGGCGCGCCACGCAGATGCCCCAGTTCGCTGGCGGCCAGCGCGGCGGCTGCGATGCTGGTCTGCGCGGCGCTGTCGATGGCGAAGGATGATGCAAACGCTGCCGGCCCATCGACCAGCCGGCACAGGCGGAGTGCTTCAGGCGGCTGTTCGGCCAGTGTCCACAGATCTGCCAGGGGAGTAGAGGATCGGCTCATCGTTCCATCCTTTCTGCGTTGCTATATCGGGTACGTCTCGATCACGTCGCGCACCTGCCGCAGCACCGCCTCCAGCCGATCCAGCGGTACCGAGCTCAGGCCCAGGCGCAGGGCCTGGGGTGCGTGCGGCGTGGTCGCATACGCTTCGGCCCTGGACACGGCGATGCGTTGGGCGGCCAGTGCCGTGGCGATCCGGTCCATGCGCAGGCCGGCAGGCAGCGGCAACCAGACAAACAGCGAAGTCGGGTGCGCGGTCACGCCCATGCCGGCGAACACCCGCCGTGCGATCGCCTGGCGTCGGCGGGCGTCCTGTCGCTGCGTGGATTCCAGCCGCCTCACCGTGCCGTCCTGCATCCAGCGCGTGGCCATGGCGGAAATCAGGCTGGGCATGCTCCAGAAACTGGCGCGTATCTGCGCCTTGACGCGCATCGCGCAGGCCTCGGGGACCAGCAGGTAACCGAACCGCAGGCCGCTGGCCAGGCTTTTGGACACGCTGGACACATGCAACGTCCGTTCCGGTGCAAGCGTGGTCAGCGCCGGCAGGGATCCGCCAGCGAGAAAGGCGTAGGCAGCATCTTCGATGAGCAGGCAGTCATGCTGTCGCGCGATGGCCACCAGCCGCTCCCGCTGGTCCCGGCTCATGACCCAGCCCAGCGGATTGTGCAGGGCGGGCATGGTGTAGATCGCGCGGATGCGCTGACGGCTGCACAGCGCCTCCAGCGCATCAAGATCGGGGCCTGCGGCGAGCGTGGGAACCGCCTTCAGCGCCAGCGGACGCGTTTCGGCCAGCATCCTGAACCCCGGGTAGGTCAAGGCGTCCACCGCCACTGCATCGTGTGGCTGAAGCACGCTGCGCACGGCGATATCCAGCCCCTGCTGTGCGCCGTTGACGAAGAAGATACGCTGCGCATCGGCGTGGATGCCGCGTTCATGGGCAAGGAAGTCCGCCACGATCTGACGCTCATGCAGCCGCCCGCCAGGAGGCTGCTGATGCAGCAGCGCGGCCAGGTCGCCCGAGCCCGCCAGTTCGCGCAGCATCGTGCGCAGCAGGTCCGCCTGCTCCGGGCGGGTGGGGTGGTTGAACGACAGATCCATCGTATCCGCGCCCACGCGTGCCTCGTCGCCGGCATCCCACTCCCGATGCGGCGGCCTGTCGCGCACGAAGGTGCCGCGTCCTACCTCGCCGACCACCAGGCCCAGCGACTTCAGCTGTGCGTAGACCTTGCTGGCCGACGCAATGGCGATACCGTGCCGTGCCGCAAGCTGCCGATGCGTAGGCAGCGCCTTGCCGGGCGGCAGCCGCCCGTTGCGGATTTCCGTGGCCAGGCGTTCGACCACCCGGGAGACAGGCGAGACAGGCATGCAATGTATCTAGGACAATAGTTTGATTGTCCCATTATAGGCGCGTAGCGTCGGCCATGTAAGCACGGCCGCGTCTGGCGGCCGGCCTCGTCCACGCCGCAGACACCAATGATGAGCATGCTCATGAACCGGACACGCAACGAACTGCCCGTACTGGATTACCTCCAGCGCCAACTCGACGGCACCCTTGCGGCTGGCGCAGTCACCCACATGCGCTATCCGACCGCGATCTCGCAGCTGCTCGAATTCCGTATCGTGGCCATCAACGAAGCCATGGCCGCCATCGTGCTGGACGCCGACGCATCGCGTCATGGCAACCAGCAGGGAACCGTGCACGGTGGTCTACTCTGCGAACTGGCCGATGCGGCCATCGGCACCGCACATTCCACCCTGATGCAGCCCGGTGAAAGCTTCACCAGCATCGACCTGAAGGCCACGTTCCTGCGCCCGGTCTGGCAGTCGCGGTTGCGCGCCCACGCATGGGCAGCGCACCGCGGACGCACCATCAGCCATTACCGCTGCGATATCCAGCGCGATGACGGCAAGGTGGTGGCGAGCATCGAAAGTGCGGTGATGACACTGCGCGGCGACCACGCACAGGGACGGTGACGGAGACCGATCATCCGGCCTCCCATCACGCTGCTGCACTGTCCTGTTGCCCGCGGGCAGGCAGCGGCGCACGACTTATGATCTGCTATATGCAGGGCCGGGCCTGCGCGCGCTGCGCGGCCTCATTGGACGCCACGATTTCCTGCCGCTGTTCACGCATTGGAGAGAACACATGTTCAACCACGTCATGCTTGGAACCAACGACATCGAGCGTGCGGGCCGTTTCTATGCAGCGGTGCTGCCGGTGTTGGGACTGGAGACGCCACCCCTGCGCGGTGTCGCCGACTCCGGCCACGTCCGTCTGTTCTTCCGCCACGATGGCAACACGCTGGCGATCGCCCAGCCCATCAACGATGAGCCAGCAACCGCTGCCAATGGAGGTACGCTGGCCTTCAAGTGCGCGTCCAACGAACAGGTGGACGCGTTCCACGATACCGCGGTCAGCAATGGCGGGTCGTCCATCGAAGCACCCCCCGGCATACGCACGCTTGGCCCGTACACCTACTACCTTGCCTATGTGCGCGATCCGGATGGCAACAAGCTGTGCGCGCTTCATCGGCTGCGCGATTGACCCTGCAGGCAACGGGGTTCCCAGGCCCCTCAAAAGAGGCCTGGCGGTCTGCATCGCGCGCGGACATGACCTGAAGGATGGCGTTTCAGCGCAACGGGTGCGCTGGTACGCCTTCATGCGTGATCTTCACCGGCACGATATGGCCTTGCGCATCGAAGGTCATCCGCTCGATGGCCGTGGCGCGGTGGTGGCGACTGGTCTCCCCGAGCGGACGGCGGTGGTAGACGATGTACCAGCTGTCGTCGTCGGGTGCGTGGATCAGTGAATGATGACCGGCGCTGGTGGCGATCTCCGGATCCTGCTGCAGGATCGTGCCGATGCGCTTGAACGGACCGGTCGGCGCGTCGGCGATGGCATAGGCCACGGCATAGTCAGGCTCGCCCCAGCCGCCTTCGGACCACATGTAGTAATAGCGGCCGTTGCGCTTGAACATCAGCGAGCCTTCCACATATTCCGGTGCCGGGGTGATCTCCTTGTAGAGCGTGCCGTCGGCCAGCGGCAGCACGCCGGTGAAGTCATCCTTCAGGCGCACGATGTTGGCGTGCTTCCAGCCACCGTAGATCATGTACCAGGTGCCGTCGTCGTCCTTGAAGACAAACTGGTCGATCGGCTGTGCGCCGTTGTGGAATTCGCCGATCAGTGGCTTGCCCAGCAGGTCGCGATAGGGACCTTCGGGCGCGTCAGCCACGGCGACGCCGATGCCGCCGACTTCATCGTTGTTCTTGATGTCGTTGGCGGAAAAGAAGAAGTAGTACCTGCCGCCGTTTTCCACCACCGCCGGCGCCCACATCGCCTCCCTGGCCCAGGAGATCGCTTCCTTCTTCAGCACGCCCGGATGCTGCGTCCAGTGGACCAGATCGGGCGAGGAGAATGCATCGAACCGGACCTGCTCGGCATAGGGCGCGGACGTGGTCGGGTAGATCCAGTAGGTCTTGCCGAACACCGCCGCTTCCGGGTCGGCATACCACCCGGGAAGGATGGGGTTGCCGGACATCGGCCGGTCCTGGTCTTTCTGTCCAGCCGGCGCGGCCATCGCGCCAAAGGATACCGCCACCGCCAGTGCCGCGGCCGTCACCACCTTCCCGAATGCCATCACCTGTGCTCCTCTCCCGGATCGACGAATCCCGAGTTTAGATCGATTCATATGCATCTGCACCGGAACCGGCGCACGGGCCTGGAGGCAGGGCAGGCGGGTAGGGGGTTACCTCCCGCACGCTGCCCCTCAGCCTCCCTCACATCCTTTCGAAGATGGCGGCGATGCCCTGGCCACCGCCGATGCACATCGTCGCCAGGCCATAACGCCCGCCAGTGCGTTGCAGCTCATGGATCAATTTGACGGTGATGATCGCGCCGGTGGCACCGACCGGATGGCCCAGTGCAATACCGCTGCCATTGGGATTGACCTTGTCAGGGTCGAAGCGCAGTTCCGAGGCCACCGCGCACGCCTGGGCGGCAAACGCTTCGTTGGATTCGATCACGTCCAGGTCGTCGACCGACAAACCTGCGCGGGCGAGGGCGATGCGTGTGGCGGGGATCGGTCCAAGGCCCATGTACAAGGGTTCTACGCCCGCATGCGCATAGCTGACCAGGCGAGCCAGCGGCCGCAGGCCATGGCGCCGCACGGCGTCGTCCGTGGCCAGCACCACCGAAGCCGCACCATCGTTGATGCCTGAAGCATTGCCAGCGGTCACCGTGCCATCGGGCTTGAACGCCGGACGCAATCCCGCAAGGTCTTCCCGGGAGATCTGCGGGCGCACATGCTCATCGGTCCTGAATCCGGTTTCCCTGCCACGCCGTCCAACCGACACCGCCACGATCTGGTCATCGAAGCGCCCTTCAGCCATGGCGGCCGCAGCACGTCGATGACTTTCAACCGCCAGTTCGTCCTGGCGGTCACGGTCGATCGCGTGGCGCTCGGCGATGTTCTCTGCGGTGATGCCCATCAATACCTGATTGAACGGATCGGTCAGTGATCCGCTGAGCGCATCCACCAGCGAAGAATCTCCCATTTTTCGTCCCCAGCGATGATCCAGCGCCTGGAAAGGGGCCCGGCTCATCGACTCCGCACCACCGGCCAGCGCCGCTTCGCAGTCGCCCAGCAGCATCGACTGCGCTGCCGAGACGATGGCCTGCAGACCGGAACCGCACAGCCGGTTCACGGTGAGCGCCGGCGTTTCAATCCGAAGCCCCGCTTCGATGCCGATCACGCGCGCAAGATAGGCATCGCGCGGCTGCGTAGGAATCACCTGTCCATACACCGCATGACCGATGGCATCCACGGGAATTCCCGAGCGCGCAATGGCTTCCTTCGCCGTCACCACGCCCAGGCCCGAAGGTGGCGTGTCCTTGAGCGAACCGCCAAAGGTGCCGATGGCGGTACGCACACCGGAAACGATATATACATCGGTCATTGCGTTGATCCTTGGTCCGGGAAGCAGTGCAGGAAGACTCAGGCGCCTGCGGTTTCCACCGCGTCGAACCCGGCCTTGGCCAGTTCATGCCGGGCCTGCGTGAAGCCTTCGCCGGGAACGGTTTCATCGCCACGTCCGGAGACCTCTGTCCAGCGTGAGAGGATGTCCTCGGCGACGTTCGGACCCGCTTCGACGTGGATCCCTTTGGTCAGGGTGATGTGGGCGACCTCGAAGCTGCCGGCACCGGCGCACAGGATCGCGCGGGTGGGGGCGTCCTCGGCCACCAGCGCCAGCACCGCCGGGCTCACCAGTTCCGGGCGCAGCATGTCCAGCTGAGCGGCCGGCAGGATGCCTTCCATCATCCGCGTTGCGCCTGTCGGAGCAAGGCAGTTCACGCGGATACCGTATCTGTGGCCTTCCAGTGCAAGTGTCTGCATGAAGCCGACCAGGGCCATCTTCGCGGCGCCATAGTTTGACTGGCCGAAGTTGCCATACAGGCCGGAACTGGAGGTGGTCATGACGATGCGGCCGTAGCCCTGCGCGCGCATCGTTTCCCATACCGCCCTGGTGCAATGCACCGCACCCATCAGGTGGACGTCGATCACCAGGCGGAAGTCGTCCAGTTCCATCTTCGCGAAAGTCTTGTCGCGCAGGATGCCGGCGTTGTTCACCAGGATATCGATGCGGCCCCAGGCGTCCAGGGTGTCGGCGATCATGGCCTGTACCGAAGCCACATCGGTTACCGATCCACGGAAGGCGCGCGCCTGGCCACCGGCGGAAACGATCTCCGCCACCACCTGGTCGGCGCCTTCGCCCAGATCGTTCACCACCACCTTCGCACCGCGCTGGGCGAGCAGCAGCGCATGCGCCCGGCCCAGGCCACCGCCAGCTCCCGTCACGATCGCCACGCGACCGTTCAAATCGATCATTGCTGCCTCCTCTTCCTGCGTATGCCGGACGGTGCCGGCTGGGGTTTCGGCCACGCCATCCTATCGGGAGGCCGGGGCGGGCGAAGCCTAGCACCGGCAAACTTATTCATTCAAGCGATAATGAATGTTGACGGCGGACTGCAGGAGTGCCACATTGCGGCGCATGCAGCCGAACCTGTCGGCGCATTCACGCGATTCTTGGGAGGGAGTCATGAAGGCTGGAATTTCTGTGAAGAGGCGTGTGCTCGCAACGCACATCGCCCTGTTGTTGCTGCCGTTGGCGGGGACCGCAATGGCCCAGACGGTGGATGTGCCCGCCGAAGGCCGGCAGGCCAAGGAGCTGGACACCGTGGTGGTCACCGCGACCCGCCGCGCCGAACCGTTGAAGGATGTGCCGATCAGCATCACGGCGGTATCGCAGGAAGAGCTGGATGCCAAGGGCATCGTCGGCTACGAGGGCATGGCGCAGGTGACGCCGGGCGTGGTGTTGAACCGTGCCAGCGCGAACTTCAACAACTTCACCGCGCGCGGCATCGCCACCAATGGCTACAACGCCAACCTGCAGAGCACGGTGGCCGTTTATATCGATGAGCTGCCGATTTCGGCCAATGGCAACTCCACCGTCCTGGATCCCAGCCTGTTCGACGTGGAGCGGGTGGAGTTCCTGCGTGGGCCGCAGGGCACCCTGTTCGGCTCCGGCTCGTTGGCCGGCGCCCTGCGCATCCTCACCCATGCTCCCAATCCGGATGCCTTCGAAGCCTCGTTCCTGGGCGATATCGGCGTGACCGGTTCGGATGCACTGCGCCAGCGCTATAACGCCATGGTGAACATCCCGCTGGCCAAGGACACGCTGGCGTTGCGCGTGGTCGGTTTTTCGCGCAACGAGGAAGGCTATATCGACAATCTCGGCACCGGCGTGGACAACGCCAACCGCCTGAAGAGCAGTGGCGGGCGCGCCACGCTGCTGTGGCAGCCCACCGAGGAACTGTCGGCACAGGTGCGGGTTTCGCGCGAACAGAGCACGCCGGAAGATTCCTCGCTGGTCAATCCGGCGCTGGGCAAGGACAAGCGGTATTCGGACCGGCCGGACATGTTCACCGGCACCATGACGAACTACAACCTCACCGTCGGCTATCAGTTCGACGGCGCGAAGCTGACCAGTTCGTCCACGTGGTCCGATTACGAGTCACTGTTCAATGTCGATCTCGCCGGCACCTACAACCAGGCGTTCGCGTTCGGGCTGGACGGCCCGGCAGAGAACAGGACCTTCGTCCAGGAAATGCGCCTGGTATCCGATACCGATGGTCCGCTGGACTGGGTGCTGGGCGGCTTCTACCTCAAGCGCGACCGCGACGTGTACTTCGGCTACCGTTCAAACGACGAGTATCTTGCTGCCAGCGGCATCACCGGGCTGCCGGACGAGTATTACCTGAAGTTCCACTCCTACGATTACACCAAGGAGCAGGCGCTGTTCGGACAGCTGACGTACCACTTCTCTGATGATTTCTGGGCCACTGCGGGCATGCGTTATGGAAGCATCCAGGCGCAGGGCTTCACCCGTGACGGCGGATACAACAGCGATTACCTCACCCTGGCCTACCTGTGCAGTTTCTATGCGGTGTGTGGTTCGCCAGTGACGATCACGCCGGTGGCCGCTGCGGTGGGCGCCAAGGCCAGGGAAAACGGCCCCTCGTGGCGATTCAGTGCATCGTGGCGGCCAACGCCTTCGGTGACCACCTATGCCGCAGTGGCCACCGGCTTCCGCGCACCGGTGGTGAATGCGCGTGCCGGTGCGGTCAGCACGATCGATCCCGATGACGTGGTCATTCCGTATGGCGCGGAATCGGACAAGTTGATCAGCTACGAGCTGGGCATGAAGGGGCGCTGGCTGCAGGGCCGGCTGGCCGCCAACCTGGCGCTGTACTACATCGACTGGAAGGACATCCAGGTCCAGGCCAACCGCGTGTCCGATTCAGTGCAGTTCGCCACCAACATCGGCGGCGCCTACAGCCGCGGCCTCGAATTCGAACTGATGGCCATGCCGAACATGGACTGGACGTTCACCTTGAACGGATCGTTCAACCAGGCCGAAGTGGATTTGCTGACCACCGAAGAAGCGGCGATCTCCGGCGCGGTGATGGGTGCGAGGCTTTCCGGTCCGCAGTTCAACGCATCGTTGACCGCGAACTATGCCTTCGATCTTCCCCGCAATGCGCTGGGGAATGCATCGCTGGCGGTGGTGCACGTGGGCGATTACCCGGGCTCGTTCCCGAACGTGCCGGGCATGCCGGGCACGGTGAGCCCCACCTACGACTGGACCGAAGCCTACACCCTGGTGAATGCGAGCGTTTCTGCCGCCTTCGGAAAATACACCGTGGGGCTCTACGCGGAAAACCTGTTCGACGACCGGTCGATCAACTATGTCCACCCGGAAGCGTTCCTCGACGGCCGCTATGGCGTGGTACGGCCGCGCACCGTGGGCGTGCGCGTGGGCTACACCTTCTGACGCCGCGCGCGTCATCGCGGAGGTGCCGGAACGTCCTGCTTCAGGAGACGGCCGGCACCTGCGCACATTCCAGCAACAGGAGAAAGCAAGGCCGTGACGTCCGTCAATCATGGAGAAATGCAGGCGTTCAGCCTGACGCTCGACAAGTTCCTGGGCCATGCGGCGAGATGGCATCCGGATGTCGAAGTCGTCACGGCGGGCGAAGCGGGCGACAGCAAGCGCATTGGTTATGCCGACCTGATGCAGCGCAGCCGCAGGCTTTCATCCGTGCTGGCTGGCCTGGGCGCAGGCCTGGGTGAACACGTGGCCACGCTGGCCTGGAATACCCAGGGCCATGTGGAAACCTGGTTTGCGACCATGGGCATTGGCGCGGTGTGCCACACACTGAATCCACGGCTGACCGAGTCGCATCTGGTCAGCATGCTGCAGCAGTCGCAGGCGCGCATCCTGGTGGTGTCGGTCGATCTGCTGCCGCTGGCCAGCCGCATCGCGGCGCGGGCCGGCTCGGTCGAACGGATGCTGATCATCGACGGCCTGGTGGAGACTGCCGACGACGACTTCATGGCCGCACTACTGGAGCCGATGATCGCGCGGGCGCAGCACGATGACATCGTGTGGGGAGACTTCGACGAGAACGCGCCGTGTGGACTGTGCTTCACCTCGGGCACGACCGGTGCGCCCAAAGGCGTCACCTACACGCATAGAGGCAACTATCTGCATACCCTGCGCGCGCTGCAGGCCGACACCATGGCCATCTCCAGCCGGGACAGCATCCTGCTGGCGGTGCCGATGTTCCATGCCAACGGTTGGGGCGTGCCGTTCGCCGCGCCTGCGGTCGGTGCACGCCTGGTCCTGCCGGGTCGCCATCTGGATGGTGCCAGCCTGGCCCGTTTGATCAATGCCGAGTCGGTCACCGTGGCAATCGGCATCGCTACGGTATGGCTGGCCCTGGCCGAGCACCTGGAAGCCACGGGCGGCCAGACGCCGTCCCTGCAGCGGATCATCGTCGGCGGTGCGCCGATGACGCCCGCGCTGATGCAGCGCATCGAACAGTGCCTGGGCGCGAGCGTGCAGACCAGCTGGGGCATGACCGAACTGTCGCCTACCGGAACCGTTTCGCCGCCCGACGATCCGCAACGCACGCCCCATGTTTCCGGCCGGCCGGCGATCGGCATGGACCTGCTGCTCACCGATGCCCAGGGCGTGCCGTTGCCGCAACAGCGGGGCCAGGAAGGCCACCTGCGGGTGAAGGGAGCCAGCGTGATCGCGCGCTATTACGGCGACACGCAACCGGCCGTCGATGCGCAGGGCTGGTTCGCCACCGGTGACCTGGCCCGCATCGACCAGCAGGGCAACCTGAGCATCGTCGGACGCGCCAAGGACTTGATCAAGTCGGGCGGCGAGTGGATCAACCCTTCGGAGATCGATGAGATCGTCGGCGAGCTGCCCGAGGTTTCGCTGTCCGCCGTGATCGGCCGCGCGCACCCCAGGTGGGGCGAGCGCCCGGTGCTGCTGCTGGAACTGCGCGAAGGCTGCACGCTCGACGACCAGGCGGTGCTGGATGCCCTGCGCGGTCGCGTGGCGTCCTGGTGGCTGCCCGATGAAGTGATCCGTCTGCAGCGGATGCCGCTGGCCGCGACCGGGAAGATCGACCGGATGCGCCTGCGTGCCGAATATGGCGGGGTGGGTGGGTCCCGGCAGGCCACGGTATCCGGCGCATGATCAGCCGGCGTTCGTTCCTGGTATCCAGCGGCGCATGCGCACTCACGGCCTGGGCGGGGCTAGCGCCAGCACGTGATCCTTTCCATGCCGTGGCCACGCGGCTGCAGCAGTTCGTCGATGACGGCCAGCTGCCTTTCGCCTCCCTGCGTGTCGCGCGCCAGGGCCGTGTCCTGCTGGAAGCGCATGCGTCGGGTATCGAACAGGTTGGGCCGGAGAGCATTTACCGCATCTACTCGATGACCAAGCCCATCGTGGCTGCGGGCGTCATGCTGCTGGTGGAAGACGGACGGCTGGACCTGCAGGATCCGGTGGCCGACCACATCGCCGAATTCGCCGACATGAAGGTAATGGATTCATCGCAGGACGGCGGCGACGTTGCCACGCCGATGAACGTAAGCCACCTGCTGACACATGCATGTGGCCTGGCCAACAGCTGGGGCGAAGCTCGGGTCGCGCCGCTGTACCGCGACGCCGGGTTGATCGCCAATGCCTGGATGTACGATCCGGAGATCGGCGGGCTGGACGGTTTCGCGCGCAGGCTGGGCACGTTGCCGCTGGAGTTCCAGCCGGGCACGAACTGGATCTACGGCTATGGGTTGGATATCGCCGGGCTCATCATCGAGCGCCTGAGTGGCATGCGCCTCGGCGAGTTTCTTGGCGCGCGCCTTTTCGCTCCACTGGGCATGACGTCCACCGGCTTCTTCGTCGCCGATGGTCGGTCCGCACGGTTGACCGGTCTGTATTCGCCACGTGGCGGTGCGCTCGTGCCGGTGGCCAGTGGCGTGGAAAGACAGGCGCGTGTTCGACCGTTTGCCGATTCGGGCAGTGCAGGGCTGGTGTCCACGCTGGGCGATTACGGACGTTTCGCCGACATGCTGGCCAACCGCGGCACCGCCGGCAAGGTACGTGTCCTGCGCGAGGACAGCGTGACAACGATGACGACGCCCTATGGTCCCCAGGCACCGTTGGCCGGCGCGCTGGAACGGTTCGGGCATCATGCGCAGGGCAGCGTGGCCCAGGCACTGGGCGGCAGCGTGCGGCTGGCCGGCGGCGGCGTGCCGGGTTCGGTCGGCGAATACGGCTGGGGCGGTGCCGCTGGCACCGGCTTCTGGGCACTGCCGCATTCCGGGCTCTCCTTCACGCTCATGACCCAGCTGATGCCGGGCAGCGTGCCCGTGCGCGAGGTGCTGCGGCCGCTGATCCATGCGGCCGCAGCCGTCCCTGCATGAGAAACCCGGCGGTTCGCACTGGCTGCCTTCATGCATCTGCTTTCATTTGACGCCGCGGATTTACGCTGAATAGACTTGACCGGGTCCCCCAATACAAAGACAGTGGCGAAATGCCCACGGCTGCAGACCCCACGAACAAGAAAGCGGCGAAGAAACGGGTTCGTCGCAGCAAGGTCGAACAGCGGGCGGAGAGCATCGAACAGATTCTCGATGCGGCCGAACTGCTGTTCTCCCGGCATGGCCTGCATGGCGTGACGCTGCGCGATGTCGCCCAGCATGTGGGTGTCCACACCACGCTGGTGAACTACTACTTCCAGGACAAGCAGAACCTGTTCGAGGCGGTGTTCGCGCGGCGTGCCCGTGTGACCAGCGATGTGCGCATGGCCGCGCTGGAAAAGTACGAAGCCGAATCCGGCGATGCGCCCACGGTCGAGGGGGCCCTGCATGCGTTCCTGGATACCGACCTGGATCTTTATCTGCAGGGCGGGGAAGGGTGGATGAACTACGCTGCGTTCTGCGCGCGTGCAAGCAACACCCCCGAAGGCGCGGCGCTGATGGACCGCTATTTCGATCCGGTGGTGCTCAAGCTGGTCGGCATTCTCAAGCGCGCGCTTCCCGACTATGCCGATGAGGACATTTTCTGGGGCTACCATTTCGTTACCGGCACCCTGATGAACACCCTGGCCCGCACCGGACGCATCGACAGGCTCTCCGGCGGGCTTTGCCGTTCGGATGATTTCGCTGCGGTGAAACAGCGCGTCGCGCGTTTCATGGCGGCAGGATTTCTGGCGCTGCGCGGCGCGTAATGCCGGGCTCTGCCCGGCAATTGGTAGTTACGTAGTGCCGGGCTCTGCCCGGCGATTGGTTGTTACGTAGTGCCGGGCTCTGCCCGGCAAGATCTGGTGCGTAGTGCCGGGCTCTGCCCGGCAACGTTGCCCGGCAACGTCAATCTCCGGCAGCCGGGCAGAGCCCGGCTCTACCGGCCCAGCGGCGGAGAAGCCAGCCCGGTGTTCCAGTTCCAGGGCAGGGTGCCGGCAGCCCGACGCCGCTGCACGGCCTCCTCGTGCAGCTCATACATGCCTGGCAGGAGCCCCTGCGCCGCCTTCGGCACATCGGCAAAATGCATGAACGCTGCATCGGTACCATACGCCGGCCAGCGAGGTGCATCGGCGCCACGCGGCACACCCGTGCGCGCAAAGCTGGTCCAGTAGTCCATCAGCGCATCGGAAAAACGCCTTTCTTCCGGTGTATCCGGATTCTTCGGCCAGCGCGGCGGCGTGGCATCGAAGGTACCGAACACGTAAGGGATCTCGCTGGCATGGAAACCATGGAGCCCGGCCTTGTCCGCGGCGGGGTAACCGTGATCGAAGAAGTACAGGTAGGCAGGCTGCCGGATCGCTGTCTGGTTGCGTGCCAGGCGTTCGGATGTCCAGCCATACAGCGCATCGCGGGTGGTGGCGAAGATGCTTTCCTGCAGGTCCGTCGCCGGATACTGGCGCAGGAAGTCATCCGCCAGGTCCACGTACTGCCTGCGGATCGTGGCCTCATAGAGCGCCGCGCTGTCCGGCACCGGCGGCGCGAGAATGCTCAGCGAACGGATCTCGCCGCTGTTGAAGCCCACCAGCATGGGTACCGGCGCCTGCTCGCCGCGCTCGAAGGTTTCCACCAGCTGGCGTTCCAGTACCTGCCCATCCACCGTACCCCACGGTGCGAAGCCGGCGGCCGCGGCAGCGTCGGTGACCTGTTGTCCGCTCATCCCGCGCAGCGCGGCGATATCCGGCGCATCGAGCTTGCCGGCAATGAACCTGCCGACGTCCTCGGCAGCGAACTCGCCATGCACGCCCTTCTTCAGTTCCGGCGTGGAGATCATGTACGCGCTCTGCAGGACCGCTTTGTGGAACAGGCCACGCGCCGGCGGTGCGGCCAGCAGGTACATCACGCTCAGCGCGCCTGCGGATTCACCGGCGACGGTGACATTGGACGCGTCGCCGCCGAAACGGGCGATGTTGTCCTTCACCCACTGCAGTGCCGCGATCTGGTCGAGCAACCCGTAGTTTCCGGATACGCCCTGCGCGGACTCGGCGGAAAGGTCCGGATGCGCCAGATAACCCAGCACGCCGAGCCGGTAGTTGACCGACACCACGACCACGCCACGATCGGCCAGCCTGGCGCCGTCGTAGAACGGCTCCTTCGATGCGCCCGTGCGCAGCGCACCGCCGTGGATCCAGACGAATACCGGCGCGTTCTTCGCGTCCGCTGGCGTCCATACGTTCAGGCTCAGGCAGTCTTCGCTGGTCGCGCCGATGTCCTGCGCGTAGATGCTCTGCACGCGGCTGGTCGGCTGGATGCAGGCGGCCCCGAAGCGGGTCGCATCCTTCGTGCCCTGCCAGGCCTTCACCGGGGCGGGCGCTTTCCAGCGCAGGTCGCCGACCGGCGCGGCCGCGAACGGAATGCCCTTGAACACATGCAACGGACCTTCCACGGCGCCCTTCAACGTACCGCTGGCGCTCTCCACGGTGGCCGATTGCAACGCCGGCGTGGATGCCAGCACGAATGCCGGAGTGCAAAGCAATGCGGCAGCGATGACCCGTCGTGCGGTCAGCATGCCGGTGGTGTACAGGTGCGGCCGGATCATGGCGTGGCTCCTTCGTTTACGGTCGTCTGGGTGGCGCGTCGTTTCAGCACCCGGGCCAGCCACAGGAACAGGCCGATGGCGAGCAGGTAGAACGGCGTCAGGGTATACAGGGCCATCTGCAGGGAATTCTCCGGATGGGTCGTTCTGAACCAGTCGCTGGCCATGCCGACATAGGTCGGTCCCAGTCCCAGGCCGATGAAGTTCATCACCAGCAGCAGCAATGCACCGGACATCACGCGCTGGTCCGGACGCACCTCCTGCTGCACCAGAGTGACCGACGACGTCAGGTAGAAATAGTTGAGGAAGCTCGGACCGAGCAGGAACAGCAGCGCGAGCGGCCAGCTGGGCGCCCATACGAACGCCACGTACAGCGGAACCGCCAGGGTCAGCGAGGCTGCGGGGAGCAGGGCGTACCAGGTTCTGGAGCGTCGGGTGAAATGGTCCACCATGCGGCCCGACACATAGATGCCGCCGCCCATGCCGATGGCGACGACCAATGCGTACCACAGGGCGACATCACTGAAATGCATGCCTTTTTCACGCATGAGGAACAGCGTGGTGAAGTTGCTCAGTCCATAGGTGATGAACTGCGTCGCGCCGCTGCCCAGTGCGGCAAGCAGCAGTTCGGGCCGCGTAAAGAACATCGTCAAGGTGTCGCGGAATCCAGCACTCGCCGGCCTGGCCACCTTGGGATCCAGCGCGCCCCGAACGGGCTCACGTACGGTGAGCACGAAGATGAGCGATGTGATGACGCCGATGGTGCCAAGGACGATGAACGCATAACGCCAGTTGTAGGCGGCGGCGATGGACGCACCAAAGGCGATTCCCAGCGCCGTGCCGATCGGTGGCCCCAGGTTGTAGATGCCCAGTGCGGTGCCGCGGCGACCGGGCGGGAAGCAGTCGGAGATGATGGCGTAGGACGGCGGCACGCCACCGGCCTCGCCGACACCGACCGTCATGCGTGCGATCGCCAACTGCGGGTAGGTGCGTGCCAGCCCGCAGGCGACGGTTGCAGCGCTCCACAGGGCACAGGCGAAGGCCAGCAGCTTCACCCGGTTGGTGTTGTCGGCCAGCCAACCCACCGGTATCGCGATGAAGCAGTAGAACATGGCGAAGTACAGGCCGCCGATCAGCCCCAGCTGGCTGTCGCTGACATGCAGGGTGTCCTGGATCGGCTTGGCCAGGATGGCCAGCAGTTGCCGGTCGAGAAAATTGAGTACGTAGATGAAGCACAGCATGCCCAGAGTGAACCAGGCACGTGGCGGAGACGCGGACGATGCCGGCAGTGCGCTCATCGTTCCCCACCTTCGCCAGCGCCGCATGCGCTGGCAGCGTCCGGCATCGGTGCAGCGCCTGCGACAGGCGGCCATGGATGAGCCGCGGCGTGATGAAGCAGCGCACGGCATGAATGCGCGCACGTGAGTCCAATTTTCACCTGGAGCCCTCCCTCCAAGTCGATCGGCATTGATCGAGTGGTCGCATCATGAACGCAAAACAGCGCCCCGGTCAACATTCACTAACGATAGCGTGAATGAAATGGAAGGGGCCGCCGCATGGCGAATGCGTTTTCCTGCGCCGACGGGTGTTTCAGCCCTGTGGAGCGACGCTCCGTGATGTGCCGAGACGCCTTGTTTCGCTGCCATGCCGGGCAGGGGGCGTTCCGAAAATCCGGACATAATCCCGGTTGAACTGCGAAGGGCTGCCATAGCCCACCTGGAATCCTGCGCTCGCCGCGTCGGCCGCGTGACTCACCATCAGCCGATGCGCTTCCTGCATCCGCAACCGGGTACGGAACGCAAGCGGCGTCATCCCGGTGATGGTCTTGAAGTGCAGGTGGAACGTGGATCGGCTCATGCCGGCGCTATCGGCGGCATCGGCGATGCGACAGGGCTCGCGGAAATGCCTGCGGATCCAGATGATCGCGCGGGAAATCTGGTTCAGATGGCTGTCTGCCTGTGCCATGCGGCGAACGACGCCGCTTCCGGTTTCGGTCAGCAGACGGTAGAGGATCTCGCGCAGGACCAGAGGCGCCAAGGCGTCGATGTCCTGCGGCGCATCCAGCAGCTCCAGCAGGCGTGTGGCCGCATCCAGCAGGGCCGGGGTGGTGCGTTCCAGTGTCAGCGCGGCGGGCTCGCGGCCGTCTTCCCCCGGTGACGCCGGGTAACGCAATGCAAGTTCGGAAAGCTCGGCGGTATCCAGGTCCAGTTGCAGGCACAGATAAGGACGGCTCGCGCTGGCCTCGATGACCGATCCCATTACCGGAATATCCACCGATGCGACGAGGAAATTCGCCGGGTCGTAGCGGTAGTTCGTCGTCCCCAGCGTGGCCTGCTTGGTGCCCTGGGCCACCAGGCAGAGCGTTGGCGCATAGACGACCGGCATCGGCAGGGTGGGCGAGGACGCACGGATGAGGGTGACGCCGCGGATGGCGGTCGCGTGCGTTCCATCGTCCTGGGCGTGCCGCTCGATCAGGGCCGCGAGTTTTTCAGTGGTATCCATGGCGCTCCATGGTAAAGCCCACGCCGTCGGCATGTGCGGGCAATCCGTCGCTCCGGATGATCGTGCAAGCACACCGGATGACCGTGCTATCGCCACCGTGGCGCGACGCTCGAACATGATCCGGTCCGCAGCCCCTGCCGGCCGCCCATGAAAGGAGCACTCAGCATGACCCTCTCCACCGCCCTCGACCACTACCGGCTGCTCGGCCGTTCCGGGCTTCGCGTATCGCCTCTTGCACTGGGCACCATGACCTTCGGTGGCGACTGGGGGTGGGGCGCGGAAGAAGACGAGGCACGCCGCATCTTCGATGCGTATGTGGAGCGGGGTGGAAACTTCATCGATACCGCAGTGAACTACACCAATGGCAGCGCCGAGAGGCTTCTTGGCCGTTTCATCGGGAACCGGCGCGACCGCATCGTGCTGTCCAGCAAATTCACCATGGCGCGCGAGCCGGGAAATCCGAACGCCGGTGGCAACCATCGCTACAACCTGGTCCGCTCGGTCGAGGCCAGTCTGCGTCAGCTGGATACCGACCGTATCGATCTGCTGCACGTGCACGCGTGGGATTTCACCACCTCAGTAGAGGAGGTCATGCGCGCCCTGGATGACCTGGTGCGTGCCGGAAAGATTCTGTACGTTGCGATCTGCAACACACCGGCCTGGCGCATCGCACAGATGCAGACGCTTGCCGATCTGCGCGGCTGGTCACCGCTGGTGGCGCTGCAGATTGAATACAGCCTGGTGGAGCGGACGGTGGAACATGAGCTGATCCCGATGGCACAGGCGCTGGGGCTGGGCGTGCTGCCCTGGTCGCCTCTGGGCGGTGGTGTGCTGAGCGGTAAATACAGCCATGCCGACCTTACCGACGAAAACGAAGCGGACGTGTCGCCCACCCGCAAGGGCGTCATCGCGTCCAGCGGCCACCTCAACAGTCGTTCCCTGGCCATCGCCGATGTGGTGGGGGAGATCGCGGAGGAAACCGGCAGTACGCGCGCGCAGGTGGCATTGGCATGGACCCTGCGCAATCCAGCGGTGGTCGCGCCCATCATCGGAGCGCGCACGCTGGCGCAGGCGGAGGACAACTTCGGCGCGCTGACGGTGGTGCTCAGCGACGAACAGGCAGAACGGCTGGGCAGTGCCAGCGCCCCGGCAGCGATTTTTCCCGCGCGCTTCATTGATCGCCCCATGGCGCAGCAGTTGATGTTCGGCGGCTGCACGGTGCTGGACCGGAAGCGGTAAGCCGTCACAGATTGCAACGCAGGACTGAGAGTGCAGCATCACTGTCATGTGCGACACCTAGGCTGACGGGCTTTGGATCGATCTAAACCGAGGCCCTCCCTGCAATGAAGCTGCTCGTCCCCACCGTTCCGTCCCCCATCGCCACCCCTGTCGCTGAGCACGCGCCGCCTGTGATCAGGCATGGCCTGCGCGGCCACGCGCGGTCGCGCGGCCCGCTGGCCAGCACCTGCCTTGCCGCGTCGCTGATGCTCGCCATCGCCCAGCTCCAGGCCTCCCCCCACGCCGCGATGGAGGTCGGTGCGGATGGCGTGACATCCGCTGAAGGCGCATCGGCAGATGTGCAGCGACCACGCGGCGCGACCGATGCCACGACGCTGGATGCACTGCAGGTCACCGCAGGCGCGCCGGTCACTGCCAATGCGGTGGGAATGAAGCGCAACACCGCCGTCAGCGTGGACTCGCTGGACAGCGAATCCATCCAGGTGCCCAGCCAGGAAAACTCGATCGCACAGCGGCTGGTGGCCGCGCCGGGCGTGAGCCTGATGCGCGATGAAGACCAGCCGCGATACGTGACGGTGCGCGGTATTGCCGCCAACCTCAACAGCACCACGCTGGATGGCATCACCATGGCATCGGTGGGCGATGAAGGCGGCGGCGAGCGCAAGATCAACCTGCAGCTGATCCCCAACGACATCGCGTCGCGCATCGACATCTACAAGACCTTCTCCGCCGAGCAGAACCCGGACAGTGTCGGCGCCGGCATCGACATCGTCAGTGGCAGCGCGTTTGATCGGCCACGCAATTCCCTGCACCTGGATGCCAGCGTCAACTACCACGATCTCGGCAATGACGGCGGCCGCAATTCCATGTCGCAGACCACCTCACGCTGGGGCAGCGGCCTGAGCGGAAACTATTCCACCACCTTTGGCAGCGATGAGCAGTTCGGCCTGACCCTGTCGGCCAGGAACCAGGATTTCCAGACCTCGCAGAACAAGCTCTTCCAGAGCTCGCAGCAGTTCTTCGACACCCGCGGCAACTATATTTCCGGACCGCTGGAAGCGCAGGAGTGGAATGGCCTGTCCGCGCCGAACAACTTCGCCTACTACGCGGACAACCGCTGGATCCGCACCTACGGCGGCTCGGCCAAGCTGGAATGGCGGCCGGTCGACAGCCCGTTCCGTGCCTCGCTGCTGATGTACAACTACGGCATGGAAGAGCGCCGCACGGAAAACGGCTATGAGTTCCTGACCGAGCGCACCGTATACGACCAGACTCCCGTGTCGGGCACCAAGGATATCGCCTCGCTCAACGTGATCTTCGAAGACAAGGTCTGGGCGCGCAACAACCGGGGCGTGCTTGGCGGCGTCGAATGGGAAGAAGGCGATGCGTGGCTGGGCCTGCGCGGTGGCTTCACCCGCGATCGCATCAACGCCCATGGCCGCAGCACCCGCCTGACCGCCAAGCCGACGGGGCAGACGCTGGATTACGCTTCTCCGGGCGTCGGCGAGATCTACAACATCATCGGCCTCTCCGATCCCGGCATCATCAACAGCACGCCTTACGCCCTCAACAGTGCATCGGAAGCCTTCACCTACGGCACCGCCGAAGTGGCCGACATCCGCCTGGACCATCGCTGGAATGTAGGCGCGGACGCACGTGGCTTCGGCCTGGCGGCCGGTGTGGAATACAAGCGGCTGGAGGTTGACAGCGATTACCGACGGGTCACCAACGTGGCCGGCGGCGATTTCAGTCGCTACCTGTACCAGCCGGGCTTCCAGTACCCGAAATCGAAATTCGACCTGCCGTTCTTCGATGAACGCGCATTCCAGGCCGATGGCGGCTGGTCCGCACTGCCGGTCGATGCGGTGGCGTCGGCCTACTCCAGCGACGCCTCGGACTTCCGTTACCTGGAAAAGGTCAAGGATGCGTACCTTTCGCTGCATTACACCACCGACCTGATCGAAGCAGTGGCCGGTGTCCGCTACGACGATACCGATTTCACCGCGCATACGCCGGCCATCTCCGGCGGCGTGGTCACTGGTACCACGACCAACGGCGGTGGCTATGACAACCTGCTGCCGTCCTTCAACCTGGTCGCCCACGTGCGCGATGACATCAATCTGCGCTTCAGCGCCAGCAAGACGATCGGTCGTCCCATTCCGTCCAACATCGCCCAGGCTGAAGTGGTGAACTGCGATGGCGAAAGTGGTGACTGCTCGATTTCCCGTGGCAACCCGGACCTGCAGCCGCAGCGTTCGACCAACCTCGATCTGGCGCTGGAAAAATACTTCAACGGTGGCACCGGTTACGCCTCGCTGGCGGTCTTCCACAAGGACATCAAGGACAACATCGTCGGCATCACCAGCGAATCCGTCGATGGCGAAGGCCGCATCACCACCATCAGCACACCGCAGAACCTGGACGACTCACGCGTGAAGGGCGTGGAACTGTCCCTGGTCAACCGTGACATGGAGCTGTGGGGGCAGCGCTTCGATGTACTGTTCAACGCCGCGCAGATGGACGGCCGGATGGTCTACAGCTGGAACGGTGGCTCGCGCACGTTGCACCAGCTGTCCACGCAGCCGAAGAAGATCGCCAATCTCGCGCTCACCTGGCACATGCCGTGGTTGAACAGCAGCCTGACCATCAGCGAGAACTACACCGGCAAGCACATCTTCACGGTCGGCGCCAACAGCTGGCAGGACCGTGGCTTCCGCTCGCGCTACGTCACCGACATCGCCTTCAAGAGCCGCATCAACGACAAGTGGTCGTTGTCCTTGAATGCCGCCAACCTGTTCGGTGAAGACCAGTACCAGACCGTGGGCGACAACTACGAATACATGCGCAACTTGAACAACTACGGTCCCACCTACGCACTGCATGTCATCTATGATCTGAATCCGTGACACGTGCGACCCTCGTCATGGCGGGGCTTCGGCCCCGCCATCGGATTCTTGCCAACGTGAGTTCCATTGCCATGCCTGCCTGTCGATTCCGCCTGCCCGTGCTGGGCCTTCTGCTGTTTCCTGTCCTCGTCCTGCTGGCATCCTGTGCCTCGGTGGCGGCGGCTCCTTCGCCGACGTCGGACCATGCCGGCCTGCGCGTCATGAGTTTCAACGTGCGTTACGCCTCACCCGGCGATGGCCTGAACATCTGGGAAAACCGCCGCGAGCTCACGGTGAATACCATCGTCGGCCAGGCGCCGGACATCATCGGCATGCAGGAGCTGCTGCTCGGGCAGGCGAAATACCTGCAATCGAAGCTGCCGCACCATGCCTGGTTCGGCAAGGGGCGCAACGGCAACGAGGTCGATGGCGATGGCAACGAGCACATGGGCGTGTTCTATGACACGCGACACCTGAAACTGCTGGAGCAGGGGGATTTCTGGTATTCGGAAACGCCTGATGTCCCGGGCAGTGCCAATTTCGATGGCCCCATGCCGCGCATGACCACCTGGGGGCACTTCGAAGACCTGCGGAACGGCAAGCGCTTTTACCTGTTCAATACCCATTTCCCGCACACCGATGAAGCCGAGGCGTTGCGTCGGCGCTGTGCGCAGCTGCTGTTGGAGCGCATTGAACGTATTGCCGGGACCGCACCGGTGGTGCTCACCGGCGATTTCAACAGCCATCCGGGCAGCGCCGCCCATCGCCTGCTGACCACCACGCTGACCGATGCGTGGATGGCGGCGCCGAAGCCCAAGGGACCGGCATCGACCTTCCATGGCTTCACCGGCACGCCGGAAACGGATGCGCGCATCGACTGGATCCTGCTGCGGCACTTCGGCATCCATTCGGTGGAAACCGTTGTCGATCACCGTGACGCGCTGTATCCGTCCGATCATTACCCCGTTGTTGCCGACCTGGAGTGGCCATGACGCGCGCCGTGTCGCAGCCCTCAGCCCGGCTGGCCGTTGTCTGTGCGACCGTACTGGGCCTGCTGCCGTGGTCGGTGGTGGCATCGCCGACGCACGGCTTCGCGACTTCGTTCGAGGACGGTGAACCCACGCCGGTAGAGGCTGCCGAGGGCGGCCTGCAGCTGCGCCGCGGTGGTGGCCCTGAAGCACCCTATGCGGCCAGGCCCGGCGTCGGTGTCAGCGGCCTGCATGCGCTGCAGTACAGCGGCAGCGGGGTGCGCCGCCTGTTCGCGGTGGACGTGCCCATCAGCGCCGATACGGAACTGTCCTGGAGCGTGCTGCCGGAAATCGTTGGCGAGGACACGGTGGCGTCCACGTACGCGTCGCTGGATGCCGTGCTGGACGACGGCAGCCGGCTGTCGGCGCATGCCGTACGCGACCAGCACGGCATCGCGCTCGGCGCCGCCGCGCAGGGCGGATCGAAGACCCTGTACCCGCAGCAATGGGCATACAAGCGCGTGCGGCTGGGCGATGTGCCGGGTCTGCGCGGGCGGCGTGTGGTCGCGCTGGAGCTGGAAGTACAGCCGGGGCAGGGCACCCAGGCGCGCGGCTGGCTGGATGACATCCATCTGCAGGACGTCGGCCAGCCAGCCGCTCGGCGTCGGCCCACCGACTGGGTGGTGACCACGCGTGGCACGCAGTCCAATGGGCGTTTTTCGCGCGGCAACAACATCCCGGCGGTGGCGGTGCCGCATGGCTTCAACTTCTGGACGCCGGCCACCGATGCCAGCACCCTGTCCTGGCTGTATGCATGGAGCGAGCACAACGGTGCCGACAACCGTCCACGGCTGCAGGCATTCTCGCTCAGCCATCAGCCCAGCCCGTGGATGGGCGACCGGCAGACCTTCCAGGTGCTTCCTTCGTCCGCGCGCGGCGTGCCCGAGGCGGGACGTGTGGCGCGCAGCCTGGCCTTCTCGCGCAGCGATGAATCCGCACGTGCGCATGAATATCGCGTGCGTTTCGATGGCGGCATCACCGCCGCAATGGCGCCGACCGACCATGCCGCCGTGTTCGCGTTTGGTTTCCCCGCGTCCGGCGATGCCAACCTGCTGTTCGACAATGTGGATGAACGCGGTGGCCTGACCCTGGATGCCGCCACGCAGACGCTGTCCGGTTACACCGACGTGCGCAGCGGGCTGTCCAGCGGCGCCACGCGGATGTTCGTGCATGCCACCTTCGACCAGCCCTGGCAGCGCAGCGGCATGATCGACACTGGCCGTCCCACCGGCTACATCAAGTTCGCCAGTGGCACGCGCGCGGTGACCATGCGCATCGCCACCTCGCTGATCTCGCTGGACCAGGCCCGGCACAACCTCGCACTGGAAGTGGCGCAGGCCGATACCGTGGAGACCGTGGCCGAGCGTGCGCGCTCGCAATGGGACGCCTTGCTGGGACGGATCACGGTTGAGGGCGCCAGCGACGAACAGCGCACCACGCTGTATTCGAATCTGTACCGCATGTTCCTCTACCCGAATTCCGGTTCGGAGAACGCGGGCACCGTGGCCGCGCCGGACTGGCGCTATGCCAGCCAGAACAGCGCCGCGTCGGACAACGCGCAGGGCAACACCACGCGCAGCTTTGCGTCCATCCGCGATGGCCGGGTTCAGGTCAACAACGGTTTCTGGGATACCTTCCGCACCGTCTGGCCGGCCTACGGTCTGCTCGCCCCGGACCGTGCCGGTGGATTCATCGATGGTTTCCTGGAGCAGTATCGCGCGGGCGGCTGGGTAGCGCGCTGGTCATCGCCGGGCTATGCCGACCTGATGGTGGGCACCAGCTCGGATGTGGCCTTCGCCGATGCCTGGGCCAAGGGAATTGGTGGTTTCGACCCGGCACTGGCCTACGAGGCGGCGCTCAGGAATGCCACCGTGGTGCCGCCTGACCGTCATGTCGGTCGCAAGGGCATGGCCCGATCCACCTTCCAGGGGTATGTCAGTACCGAGGTGGACGGTGGCATGTCCTGGACGCTGGAAAGCGCGCTGAACGACTTCGGCATCGCCGAACTGGCCGCAGGTCTGGCCGCGCAGGCCCCCACCGCAGCCGAGCGCAGGCGCTATGCCGAAGAAGCCGACTACTTCCGTTATCGAGCCGCCGGCTATGCCAGCCTGTTCGATCGCCGTATCGGCTTCTTCCAGGGGCGTGATGGCGATGGCAATTGGCGGGTGGCGCCGGACGATTACGATCCTCGCATCTGGGATCGGGATTACACCGAGTCCAATGGCTGGACGTTCGCGTTCACCGCGCCGCACGACGGTGCGGGCCTGGCCGCACTGCATGGCGGCACGGAGGCGCTGGCCGCCAGGCTGGACCGTTTTTTCTCCACGCCGGAAACCGCCGACGTGCGCCTGTCCGGTGCGCGCGGCTATCTCATCCATGAAATGACCGAAGCGCGCGATGTGCGCATGGGCATGTATGCGCACAGCAACCAGCCTGCGCACCATATCCCGTGGATGTATCTGCATGCCGGCCAGCCATGGAAAACCCAGCGCATCGTCCGCGAAACGCTGGCGCGACTGTACCTGGGCAGCGAGATCGGCCAGGGCTACGCCGGCGACGAGGACAACGGTGAAATGTCCGCGTGGTACGTGCTGGCCGCCATGGGGCTGTATCCCCTGCGCATGGGGTCACCGGACTACGTGATCGGTTCGCCGTTGTTCCCGCGAATGAAACTGGAGCTGCCGGGTGGCCGCACGCTGGACGTCCGCGCGCAGGGCAATTCGCCGGAGAACGTGTATGTGCAGTCGCTGCGCGTCAACGGCAGGCCGTGGACAAAGAGCTGGATACCGCACCGCGTGCTGGCCGACGGTGCCACGCTGGAATTCGTGATGGGGCCCAAGCCCTCGGCCTGGGGCAGCCGGCCGCAGGATGCGCCACCTTCGCTGACGCCAACGGGCAGCATGCCGGTCACCCTGAAGGATCTCATCGATGGCAGCGCGCGCGTCAGCCTTGCCGATGGACAACCTGCAGCGGCCCTGGCGGACGACGACGCACGTACCGCGCTGATGCTGCGCCGCAAGCCGATGGAGATCGACATCACGTTGGGCAAAGCGGCCCGGCCAAGCTTCTACACCCTCACAAGTGGTGAGCGCAGCATCGAGGGCGCAGCCTGGCAGCTTGAGGGCAGGCGGGGATCGGGGGAATGGCAGCGGATGGATTCACGCCAGGGTGAAGCGTTCCGCTGGGAACATCAGACGCGGCCGTTCCGGATCGAGCAGCCGGGGGAATTCGACCAGTACCGGCTGCGGTTCCTGTCTCCGGGGCGGATGGAAATCGCGGAGCTGGAACTGCTCGTTCCGCACACGCCGCAGTAAGGGCGGGCTCCGCCCGAGCGGGCGGGGCAGGGCATCGCTGCGGCTTTTATGAAAGCCGCAGCGTGCCTGACTGACCATCATCGCTGTTGGACTGGACGTACACCGGCAAGGCCAGGATCGCGGCGGCGCCGGCTTTGCTGCCCGGCGCGGCCACTTTGGCCGGTGGCAGGCCACAGACCCCAGGATTGGACATTTCCAGAGCACGCGTGACGTATTCGAGCGTGCATGAAACGCCTGAGCGTGCTGAAAACGACGGCAAGTGTCGCGCGGGGTTTTTTCGCCTGCCTTGGCACGTGTTATCTGGGATAGTGGTTTCAGACCCGTCCTATGGTGCATTCCATGAGAAAGCTGTTCATCGTCCGCGAGGGGCCCGCACAGCCGGCAAGAAGCGATGATGGCCGGCGGCCGCGTGCGGTTGGGGTATATCGGTCGCGCGCGGTCCAGGCGTGCAGGATTTATGAGCGCGATGGCCGGGCCATGGAGCGGGTCGGCAGCTGGCTGCACCAGCCGGCGGGTCTGCCGATGGCACGGGACATCCTGGGGCAGTACTTCATGGAAGTGTGGCTGGACAACCGCGAGCGCATCCTGAAGCTACACCGGCACGCCGAAGGCCTCCACGATGCATGTGATGGCGAGTGCGGCGAACAGCCGGGCCATGCAGGGGTGGCACAGGCGGGGGAATGGCAGCGGCTACGCCACGTCCTGCAGCATCTGGTGGAATGCCAACGGGTGCTGCTTGGATCGCAGGCGCAGGCCACGCCGGTTGCGCTGCGCCGACGTGCGTTGAAGCGCATGCGCGCGTTGCTGGCCGATGACGCAATGCAGGTAGAGCGGGGCTCTGCCCCGCTGAATGTCTGGTAGAGCGGGGCTCTGCCCCGCTGCGCGGCAATGCCCAGCCGGGCAGAGCCCGGCTCTACGTGACGCATGCCTGGTAGAGCGGGGCTCTGCCCCGCTGCGCGGTAATGCCCCAGCCGGGCAGAGCCCGGCTCTACGTGATGCGTGTCGGGTCATGCTCCAGCCGGGCAGAGCCCGGCTCTACTCGCCGGGCTTGGCGGCGGCGGTGGGTGCTTTGCTTGCCGCGCGGCGGGAAAGCACGGCTTCACGGTGTGCGATGTACGCATTGGAACCGAGGATGATCAGCGCGCCTATCACCGTCCAGCGGTCCAGCGCTTCGCCAAACAGCAGCCAGGCGAACACACTCACCAGCGGCAGTTGCATGAAACTGATCGGCGTCAGCGCGGAGACCTCGCCCAGCCGCAGCGCGCGCGTCCACAGCAACTGACCCAGCGTACCCATCACGCCGGTGGCCACCAGCCACAGCCAGGCGATGCCGCTCGGCCATACCCAGGCGAACAACGCCGGCACCAGCGACAACGGCACCCAGAACACATACGTGTAGAACACCACGGTGTCGGCACTGTCCACACGGGTGAGCTGCTTGATCTGGATGGCCACCAGCGAGCTCAGCACGGCGGCGGCCACCGCCACCAGGCTGCCCGGCGTGAAGCCCGAAGCACCCGGACGAACGATCACCAGCACGCCGATGAAGCCGATCACCACCGCCGCCCAGCGACGCGCGCGCACCGTCTCGCCCAGCCACAGCACCGCGGCGATGGTCACGAACAACGGCGTGGAATAGGACAGCGAAACCGCCTGCGCCATCGGTAGGTGGCCCAGGGCCCAGAAGCCGCACAGCATCGATGCCAGGCCGATGGCACTGCGCAGCAGGTAGCGCGGCAGCTGCTGCGTCTTCAACGGCGCACGTCCCGGGCGTAGCAGCATCGGCAGCAGCGCCAGCAGCCCGAACGCATTGCGGAAGAACGCGACTTCCGGCGTCGGCACGTAGGCGGTCGCATAACGGATGGCCAGCGCCATCATGCCGAAGGCCAGTGTGCTGCCCAGCATCAGCCACGCCGCCCGCATCGGGGGCGGGCCGGGAATCGCAGCCACCGGCATCACCACTGTGCGCCGATCAGCCGCGGCTCCGGTTCGATCGCCACGGCGAATTTTTCCAGTACCGATGCGGAAATGCGGCGGGCCAGGTCCAGCAGCTCGGCACCAGTGGCGTTGCCGTGGTTGACCAGAACCAGCGCATGGTTCGGCGCCACCCCGGCATCGCCATCGCGGAAGCCCTTCCAGCCGCACTGCTCGATCATCCACGCCGCCGACACCTTGCGCAGGGCGTCGTTGTCGGCGGGAAACACCGGCAGTTCCGGGAAGCGCTGCTGCAGTACATCCACCTGGTCCAGGGTGAGGATCGGGTTCTTGAAGAAGCTGCCGGCGTTGCCCAGCGCATCCGGATCCGGCAGCTTGCGCCGGCGGATGGCGATCACCGCATTGGCCACGTCCACCGCCGTGGGCAGCTCCACGCCCTGCGCCTCCAACTCCTCGCGGATACCTGCGTATTCCATGCGCAGGTCATGCAGCAATGGCAGCCGCAGCTCGATGGCAGCGATCAGGTAACGGTCCGGCTGCTGCTTGAAGACGCTGTCGCGGTATGCGAACGCGCACTGCTCGTTGTCCAGTCGCACCCAGGCGTTTTCGTGGCGGTCCCAGGCTTCCACCGTCTGCACGAACTCGCCGACCTGTGCGCCATACGCGCCGATGTTCTGGATCGGCGCCGCGCCTGCGGTACCGGGAATCCATGCCAGATTTTCCAGGCCGGAAAGACCCTGCTGCAGTGACCAGGCCACCAATCCGTGCCAGTTCGCGCCAGCGCCGGCACGTACGATGGCATGGTCGGCGCGATGTTCCAGGATGCCGACGTCGCGGTTGGCGAACACCAGTACGGTGCCGGGCACATCGTCCACCAGCAGCACGTTGCTGCCGCTGCCAAGCACCAGCAGTGGGCCGCCGGTGGCCTCCAGCAGGGCAAGGGCATCGGGCAGGGCGGCAGCCGCGTGCAGTTCCAGCAGGCGTTCGGCGCGTGCCTGCACATGGAACGTGTTGAGTTCGTGCAGGGAGGCGTTTTCAGTAAGGCTCCAGGCCATGGCGGACATCACAGGGCCCCCACCGCGCCGCGGCTGGGCGCTTCGCGGCGACGACGGATGGCCTCCACGCACTCGGACACCAGCACCGGTCCGCGGAAAATCAGGCCGCTATAGCACTGCACCAGCGCGGCACCGGCTGCCATCTTGGCCACCGCATCCGCACCGGAGGTGATGCCGCCCACGCCTACCAGCGGCATGCTTTCCGGCAAGCGCGCACGCAGCCGGCGCAGCACCAGCGTGGACTGTTCCAGCAATGGCGCGCCGGACAGGCCGCCGGCTTCGTTGGCAAGCCGGTCGCCGGCGATGGCACTGCGGTCGATGGTGGTATTGGTGGCGATCACGCCGTCCACATGGAGCTCGGCCAATACCCGCGCGGCGGCATCGATGTCGCGTTCGTTCAGATCCGGCGCCACCTTCACCAGCATCGGCACGCGGCGGCCATGCTGGCCGGACAACTGCTCCTGGCGCTCGCGCAGCCCGCCGATCAGCTGGCGCAGAGCGTTTTCTTCCTGCAGTTCGCGCAGGCCCGCGGTATTGGGCGATGAAATGTTGACGGTGATGTAATCGGCCAGCGGATACACCTTGTCCAGGCAGGCCAGATAATCATCCAGCGCCTGCTCGTTGGGGGTGTCCTTGTTCTTGCCGATGTTGATGCCGAGCAGGCCACGCCGGTTGCGCGCGCGTTCCACGTTGCGCACCAGCGCATCCACGCCGTCGTTGTTGAAACCCATGCGGTTGATGATGGCGCGGTGCGCGGGCAGCCGGAACAGGCGCGGTTTCGGATTGCCGGACTGCGGGCGCGGGGTGATCGTGCCGATTTCCACCGAACCGAAACCCAGCGCGAACAGTGCGTCTATATGGTCGCCATTCTTGTCCAGCCCGGCGGCCAGGCCGACCGGGTTGGGAAACTGCAGGCCGAACACCGTGGTGGGCAGCGGCGTGGTGCGCGGCACCAGCAGCGGCGTGGTGCCCATGCGCCAGGCAGTATCCAGCGCCGCCAGGCCCAGGCCATGGGCGCGTTCGGCATCCAGCGAAAAGAGAAAGGGGCGTGCAAACGAGTACATGGGCAGATCAGTCCAGCGTGCCAAGGAAGGCACGGGTTTGGTATTCAAAGGCGACCCGGCCGTCGATGGCGTGGGTGTCGAACAGGGTGCGCAGCGCGGCCAGCATCGGCTCGTGCTTCGGCTGGCCGGCAACCGGCGCATACGAGGAAGACAGCAGGCGGCCGCGCAGCGAATCGAAATCCAGCATCTGCACGTTCGGGAAATGGCCGATGGCCTGCAGCCCACCGGCGAACCAGTCGCGCATCTGCGCGTCATCCTGGTAGCGCTCGGCCACCGCGCTGTAATCGGTGCCGAACTCCAGCAGCAGCTGTTCGTACCCGCGCAGGAACGGCGATGCATCCAGCAGGCGCGAATTCCAGTAGACCAGCACGTGCCCACCCGGTATCAGGATGCGCTGCCATTCGCGGCGCACCGCGGCGGTATCGAACCAGTGGAAGGCCTGCGCGGCGCTGACCAGCTCCACGCTGGCATCGGCCAGGCCGGTGGCCTCGGCGGTGCCGTTCACCGCCCGGAAATCCGGGTAGTCGCCCGAAAGCCAGTGTTCGGCGGCGGCGCGCATGTCCGCGTTGGGTTCCACTGCGGTCAGCGGGTGGCCGGCGGCCAGCAGGAACTGGCTGGAAATACCGGTGCCGGCGCCGATGTCAGCCACCCGCGCACCGCGCGCGACGTGCTGCTCGTCATGCAGCCACTGCAACAGGGCGGGCGGATAACCGGGCCGGTATCGCACGTAATCCTGCACGCGGTTGGAGAACCGGGCGGCGGAATCCGGTGTGCTCATGCGCACCTCACGCTGTCACGTGGGCCAGCCAGGCCAGGCCACCGAAGAAGACGAGGAGGGTGCCGATGGCGAGGATCGCGACCACCACGTTCGTCCAGCCCAGGATCAGCCCGGCCACGGCCAGGCCATCGCCTTCCAGTTCCAGCGGCCGGCGACGGATCTCCGTGCGGGCCATATGGCCGGTGATGATGGCGACCAGGCTGCCAAGGATGGGCAGGATGGTCCAGCTGCAGATGCCCATGACCAGGCTGACCACGGCCAGCCCGCTGGTTTGACGGCTCGGTATGCTCATGCGGGATCTCCCTGATGACCGCCCCATGATAGAGGCTGTGCACCGGTTAGCCCATCAGTACCTGGCCGCCATCCACGTTGAGCACCTGCCCGGTGATCCAGCGGGCCAGCGGCGAACACAGGAACAGCGCGGCATCGGCCACCTCCTGCGGCTCGCCGAAGCGGCCGAACGGAATCTTCGCCAGGGTGCCGTGGTACAGCGCGGGATCCTCCGTGCGGCGACGGTCCCACAGGCCGTCGGCGAACGTAATGGAGCCGGGGGCGATGGCGTTCACGCGGATGCGCTGCGGTGCCAAGGCCAGCGCCTGGCTGGTGGTGTAATGCGAAAGCGCGGCCTTGGCAGCGGCGTACGGTGCGCCACCGGGACGCGGCTGCTGCGCGGCGATGGAGGACAGGTTGAGGATGCAGGCATCGCTGGCGGCACGTAGCCAGGGCAGGGCCAGCCGCGAGGCACGCACGGCTGCCATCAGGTCTATCTGCAGGCTGGCCGCCCAGCCGTCTTCATCGTCGGCCATGCCATAGCCGGTGGCATTGTTGACCAGCACATCGATGCCGCCGAGGGCATCGGTCGCCGTGCGGATCCAGGCATGGATCTGGTCGATATCGGAAAGGTCGGCGACAACCGTGTGCAGCGGCGTGCCCTGTGCGTTGGCATCCGCACGCAGTGCAGCCAGGCCCGCCTAGCCGCGCGCGCACACCGACACCGTCGCGCCAGCGCGGGCGAAGGCCAGCGCCATGCATCGGCCGATGCCCCGGGAGCCGCCGGCGATGAGCACGCGGCGGCCGGTGAAATCGAATGTGGTCATGACACGCTCTGGTAGAGCGGGGCTCTGCCCCGCTGCGCGGTGATGCCTCAGCCGGGCAGAGCCCGGCTCTACGTGGCCCTGAAGTCGGGGTTGCCGAGGCGTCATGCCGATCATGGATCGGCACTACCACGCTCCGGTAGAGCCGACCCATGGTCGGCTGCACCCATCACAGATCGAACTTGATGCCCTGCGCCAGCGGCAGCGAATCCGAATAGTTGATGGTGTTGGTCTGCCGACGCATGTACACCTTCCACGCATCCGAACCGGATTCGCGGCCACCGCCGGTGTCCTTCTCGCCGCCGAACGCGCCACCGATCTCCGCACCGGAGGTGCCGATGTTGATGTTGGCGATGCCGCAATCGCTGCCTGCCGCCGACAGGAAGCGCTCGGCGGTCTTCAGGTTCTGCGTGAAGATCGACGACGACAGGCCCTGCGGCACGCCGTTCTGCATGTCGATCGCCTCGTCCAGGGTGTCATAGGGCATCACGTAAAGAATCGGCGCGAAGGTCTCATGCTGCACCACCTCGTCGCTGTTCTTCAGCCCGGTCACGATGGCCGGCAGCACGAAGTTGCCCGCACGATCAATGCGCGTACCGCCGGTTTCAACAGTGCCGCCGCTGGCCTTGGCCTTTTCGATGGACGCCAGGAACTGCTGCACGGCCCCTTCGCTGTTCAGCGGGCCCATCAGGTTGGCCGGGTCGGTCGGGTCGCCGATCTTGCCTTCCACCTGCCTGTACGCCTTGATCAGGGTGGCCAGCACGTCCTGGTAGATGGAACGGTGCACGATCAGGCGGCGGGTGGTGGTGCAGCGCTGGCCGGCGGTGCCGACCGCACCGAACACGATGCCCGGCACGGCCAGTTTCAGGTCGGCGGTCTCATCCAGGATGATCGCGTTGTTGCCGCCCAGCTCCAGCAGGCAGCGGCCCAGGCGTCGGGCAACCTTCTCGTTCACCGTGCGGCCCACCGCAGTGGAACCGGTGAAGCTGATCAGCGGCACGCGACGGTCATCCACCATCTTTTCCGACAGGGCGGTGCCGGCATCGTTGACCAGGAAGAAGATGTCCGGGAAACCGGCTTCGCGCAGCGCGTCGTTGCAGATGCGCATCGAAGCGATGGCGGTCAGCGGGGTCTTGTTGGACGGTTTCCAGATGCAGATATCGCCGCAGATGGCCGCCAGGAACGCGTTCCAGCTCCACACTGCCACCGGGAAGTTGAAGGCCGAGATGATGCCGACCACGCCCAGCGGGTGGTACTGCTCGTACATGCGGTGCCCGGGGCGCTCGGAATGCATCGTGTAGCCGTACAGCATGCGGCTCTGGCCCACGGCGAAATCGGCGATGTCGATCATCTCCTGCACTTCGCCGTCGCCTTCCGGCTTGCTCTTGCCCATTTCCAGCGCGACCAGCGAACCCAGCGCATCCTTGTTGGCGCGCAGCGCCTCGCCGCACAGGCGCACGGCCTCACCGCGACGCGGCGCCGGGGTGGTGCGCCACACCTTGAACGCCTCCTGGGCGCGGGCGATGACGGTCTCGTATTCATCTTCGGTGGTGGAGCGGACCTGCGCGATCGCCTCCCCGGTGGTCGGGTTGACCGGAGTGATCAGCTCGCCGCCGGTGGCGGTGGACCACTCGCCGTTGCCCAGATAGGTACCAGCGTTGGTCGCGTCCAGGCCCAAGGCCGTGAGCAGCTCGGAAGACATGCAGACTCCTGTTTCGTTGCGGTGTTTTGATGCCGCCGCAGGCGAAGCAGGGGTGCGGCGAGCGAAGCCGTTCATGGTAACAGAGGGGCTGGAGCGGCCATGGTGCGCTGCGATGGGGGTCCGGAGGGCGGGGTAGCTCCCGATTGCCGACCATGGGTCGGCACTACCCGTCAGGTTCGGTGGTCCCGACCAGGTTCCGTGGGTTCGACCAGGTTCGGTGGGGCCGACCAGGATCGGTGGGTGACGACCGTTGGTCGTCACTGT
>JAEZCF010000043.1 GCA_023430045.1 Pseudomonadota bacterium
CCCCCCCCCCGGCCCCCCCCCCCCCCGCCGCCCGGGGGGGGGGGGGGCGCCCGGGCCCTGCGGGCCGCGCCGGCCGGAGTCCTGCGCGGGTGGCGGTGCGTGCCTGGACATGGCGGCTCTCCGTTGCTCGACCCGGATGGTAGCCGCCAGGGCCGCTGGACGCCGGTGGATGCCGGTCCGCGGCGGTGAGGGGGACGAAGGCCGTACGGGCCGGCAAGGGCAGGGGGCTCGGGTGGAGGCGGATGCTGCACTGCGGTACCCTTGCCGACTTTGCCGCAGCCGCCGCGACCCGCAATGTCCGCCGTCCCCGAAAACGCCTCCGCCTACGATCCCAAGCCGGTCGAATCCGCCGCCCAGGCGTTCTGGGAATCGACCCGTGCCTTCGAGGTGGACGAATCCACCGACAAGCCCAAGTACTACTGCCTGTCGATGCTGCCGTACCCGTCCGGCGCGCTGCACATGGGCCACGTGCGCAACTACACCATCGGCGACGTGATCAGCCGCTACAAGCGCATGACCGGGCACAACGTGCTGCAGCCGATGGGCTGGGACGCGTTCGGCCTGCCGGCGGAGAACGCCGCGATCAAGAACAAGGTCGCGCCGGCGAAGTGGACGTACCGGAACATCGAGCACATGCGCTCGCAGCTGAAGCTGCTTGGCTATGCGATCGACTGGTCGCGCGAGTTCGCCACCTGCACGCCGGATTACTACGTGCACGAGCAGCGCATGTTCGTGCGCCTGATGCGCAAGGGCCTGGCCTACCGCAAGAACGCGGTGGTCAACTGGGATCCGGTGGACCAGACCGTGCTGGCCAACGAGCAGGTGATCGACGGCCGCGGCTGGCGTTCCGGCGCGCTGGTGGAAAAGCGCGAGATCCCGCAGTGGTTCCTGCGCATCACCGATTACGCCCAGGAACTTCTGGATGGCCTGGACGAGCTGGACGGCTGGCCTGAATCGGTCAAGACGATGCAGCGCAACTGGATCGGGCGCTCCGAAGGCCTGGAGATCCAGTTCGCGGTGCGTGATGTGGATGGCGCCGCGCTGGATCCGCTGCGGGTGTTCACCACGCGGCCGGACACCGTGATGGGCGTGACCTTCGTTTCCATCGCCGGCGAACATCCGCTGGCGCTGCATGCGGCGAAGACCAACCCGGCGCTGGCGGCGATGCTGTCGGAAATGAAGCAGGGCGGCGTGTCCGAAGCAGAACTGGAAACCCAGGAGAAGCGCGGACTGGATACCGGCCTGCGCGCGATCCATCCGGTGACCGGCGAGCAGGTGCCGGTGTGGGTCGCCAACTTCGTGCTGATGGGCTATGGCACCGGCGCGGTGATGGCCGTTCCCGGCCACGATCAGCGCGACAATGAGTTCGCCAACAAGTACACCCTGCCGATCCGCCAGGTCATCGCCCTGAAGGATCCGCGCAACGATGATGAACGCAGCTGGGACGGCGCGCGCTGGCAGGACTGGTACAGCGACAAGAGCCGTCAGACCGAGCTGGTCAATTCCGCCGAATTCGATGGCCTGGATTTCCAGGGCGCCTTCGAGGCGCTGGCCGAGCGTTTCGAGCGCAAGGCCCAGGGTCAGCGCCGGGTGAACTACCGCCTGCGCGACTGGGGCGTGAGCCGCCAGCGCTACTGGGGCTGTCCGATTCCGGTGATCTACTGCGACAGGTGTGGCGCGGTGCCGGTGCCGGAAGAACAGCTGCCGGTGATCCTGCCGGAGGACGTTGCGTTCTCCGGGACCGGTTCGCCGATCAAGACCGACCCGGAATGGCGCAGGACCACCTGCCCGGACTGCGGTGGCGCGGCCGAGCGCGAGACCGACACCTTCGATACCTTCATGGAATCGAGCTGGTACTACGCCCGTTACACCTCGCCCGGCGCCCGCGATGCGGTGGACAAGCGCGGCAACTACTGGCTTCCGGTGGACCAGTACATCGGTGGCATCGAGCACGCGATCCTGCACCTGATGTATTTCCGCTTCTACCACAAGCTGTTGCGCGACGCGCGCATGGTGGACAGCAACGAACCGGCGCAGAACCTGCTGTGCCAAGGCATGGTGATCGCCGAGACCTATTACCGCGCCAACCCGGATGGCTCGAAGGACTGGATCAATCCGGCCGATGTGGAAGTGCAGCGCGATGAGCGCGGCCGGATCACCGGCGCCACCCTGATCGCCGACGGCCAGCCGGTGGTGGTGGGGGGTACCGAGAAGATGTCCAAGTCGAAGAACAACGGCGTGGACCCGCAGGCGATGGTCGGCAAGTACGGTGCGGATACCGTGCGGCTGTTCTCGATGTTCGCCGCGCCGCCGGAACAGTCGCTGGAGTGGAACGAAGCCGGCGTCGACGGCATGGCCCGCTTCCTGCGCCGCCTGTGGGCACAGGTGCAGAAGCACGCTGCCGACGGCGCAGCCCCGGCACTGGACGTGGCCGCGCTGGATGCCAGCCAGAAGGCGCTGCGCCGCAAGACCCACGAAACCATTGGCAAGGTGGGTGACGACTATGGTCGTCGCCACAGCTTCAATACCGCGATTGCCGCAGTGATGGAACTGATGAATGCATTGGCGAAGTTCGACGATGACGGCGCGCAGGGCCGCGCCGTGCGCCATGAAGCGCTGCAGTCCATCGTGCTGATGCTCAACCCGATCACCCCGCACGCCAGCCATGCCCTGTGGCAGGTGCTGGGCCACGGCGAGACATTGCTGGAAGACCAGGCATTCCCGCAGGTGGACACGGCTGCGCTGGTGCGCGACGCACTGACCCTGGCCGTGCAGGTCAATGGAAAGCTGCGCGGCACCATCGAGGTCGCCGCCGACGCCCCGCGCGAGCAGGTCGAAGCGCTGGCGCTGGCCGAGCCGAACGCGGCCAGGTTCATGGAAGGCCTGACCGTGCGCAAGATCATCATCGTGCCCGGCAAGATCGTGAACATCGTCGCCGCCTGAAGGAAAATGGGGGACGGAGGAGGTTAATTACGATTAACCACCTCCGTCCCCATTTCCCGTGGTCTACCCCCTTCGTTCACGTGCCATCGGGCAGGCTGTGTTGCCGCAGCCGCCCGGCTCCTACAGACTGTGTCCATGACCCGAATCCTGCTCGCCCTCCTCATCGCCACCGGCCTGGCCGGCTGCGGTTTCCACATGCGCAACAAGCTGATGTTGCCGGCCGATACCGCCGCGGTGAAGGTGGTCTCCAGCGCGCCCTACAGTGAGCTGGCCAAGTTGCTGCGCCGAAGCCTGCGCGCATCGGGTGCCACGCTGGCGGACGAGGATTCGACGAGCCCGGCCTCGCAGCTGCAGGTGCTGTCCGAACGCTGGGGCGATCTGCCCATCGCCATCGATGCGCAGGGCCGCGCGCAGGAATACAGCCTGCGTTACGCGGTGATCTTCATCTTCCGCCGCGAGGACGGCAGCGAACTGGTGCCACAGCAGGTCATCGAACTGTCGCGCGATTACGTGTCGCCGCCGACCGATGCCACCGGCACCACCACCGAACGTGAGATCCTCGCCGATGAACTGCGTCGGGAGATGTCGGCCTCGATCATCCGCCGCATCGACAGCGTGGTCCGCAACGAACTGCATGAGGGTCGCAGCCTGTCCGCGCCGGCACCTGGCACGGTCATCCCGGCAGGCCCGGCGCCGGCCGGCGTACCGGCCATCCAGCAGGACCCCGAACCGGCTGCGACGCCGGTACGGGACTGAGCCGGAACAGCGGCATGGAAATGCGCCCGGAGCAGTTGGCCAGCGCCCCAGGCGGCCAGCCGCTGGCGTCTGTCTACCTGATTGCCGGGCCGGAGAACCTGCGAGTCCTGGAAGCGGCCGACGCGGTCCGTCGCCGTGCCCGCGCCGAAGGCATCGACGAGCGTGAGGTCTTCGACGCCGACGGGCGGGATTTCGATTGGCAGCAGCTGCAGGCAGGCTTCAATGCGCCCAGCCTGTTCAGTGCGCGGCGCCTGATCGAAGTGCGCCTGCCGAGCGGCAAGCCCGGCAAGGAGGGCGCCCAGGTCATCAGTGACTTCTGCGCGGCGCCGCCATCGGATGTGGTGCTGCTGATCACCGCCAACGAATGGAGCAAGGCGCACCAGGGCAAATGGGCCGATGCGGTCAGCCGTGCCGGCGTGCTGTCGGTGGCGTGGGCGATCAAGCCGCACGAGCTGCCGGAATGGATCGAGCGCCGCCTGCGCGGCAAGGGCCTGCGGGCCGATCCCGGCGCCGTGCAGCGGCTTGCCGAGCGGGTGGAGGGCAACCTGCTGGCCGCCGCACAGGAGATCGACAAGCTGGCCCTGCTGGTCGATGACGGCCAGGTGCTGGATGTGGAGCGAATGGACGGCCTGGTGGCCGACGCCGCCCGCTACGATGTCTTCCGGCTGGTCGAAACCACGTTCTCGGGCCAACCTGTCGCGGTACTGCGCATGCTGGCCGGGCTGCGTGCGGAGGGCGAGGCGGTGGCCGCTCTGATGCCGATCGTCATCCGTGAACTGCTTGCTGGCGCGGCGCTGGCACAGGTGCAGGCACGCGGCGGTAACCTGGCAGCGGAAATGAAGTCGCGCGGCATATGGGAATCGCGGCAGGCGCCCTACAAGCGCGCGCTGCAGCGGCACCCGGAAAGCCGGCGCTGGGAGCGCTTCGTCGCCGAAGCGGGGCAGGTGGACCGTATCGCCAAGGGGCGTGCCGATGGCGACCCGTGGCTGTCGCTGGAGCGCCTGCTGGTGGCGGTATCCGAAGCGCGCGCGGTACGCCTGCTCGTCCGCGCCTGAGCAGCCCTTATGACCCTGCGCATCTACTACGGGGGCACCTTCGATCCGGTGCATCTGGGGCATATGGCTATCGCCCGTGCGGCGCGCGATGAGCTGCAGGTGGCCGTGCGCCTGTTGCCTTCGGCGGATCCGCCGCACCGTCCCGCGCCGGGAGCGGATGCGGCGCAGCGTTGCCGGATGCTGGAACTTGCCATCGGCGACGAGCCGGGACTGCTGCTGGACCGCCGTGAACTGGAGCGCGCCGCACGCAGGCCTGGCGTGCCGTCCTATACCGTGGACACCCTGGCCGAGCTGCGTGCGGAACTGGGGCCGGCGAGGCCGCTGGCCTGGCTGGTGGGTGCCGACAGTCTGCTGGCGCTGGACCAGTGGCATCGCTGGCATGAGCTCTTCGACCTGGCGCATTTCATCGTTGCGGACCGTCCGGGCAGTGATCTGCTGCAGGCCGTCGGCGGCGAGCTGGGGCAGGTGCTGCAATCGCGCTGGACCGACGACGGGCAGGCGCTTTTCGCGTCCCCCGCTGGCCGCGTGCTGCGCCTGCACCAGCCACTGCGCAGCGAATCGGCCAGCGAGGTAAGGGCGCGCCTCGCCAGCCACGGTGCGTGGCGCGAGCTGCTGCCGCCACCAGTGGCCGACCATGTCGCCCGCGAAGGGCTGTATCGCCTGCCGGCTCCGTGAATACCGTCGACGCGGCATGCCCGTATAATCCTTTCTACGTTCATCGAGCCAGACAGCATTGAGCAACCAGACCCAACCCCAGACCATCAAGGTCGACCTGCCCAGCCCGCCGCCTTCCGTCGAGGAACTGCTGGCATGTGTGATGGATGCCACCGAGGAACTGAAGGCCAGGGAAGTGGTCCAGGTGGATGTGCGCGGCAAATCCAGCGTCGCCGATTACATGGTGATCGCCTCGGGCACGTCGTCCCGCCACGTCAAATCCATCGCCGATGAAGTAGTGCGTTTTGCCAAGAAGCTCGACGTGATGCCGCTGGGCGTTGAAGGCGAGCGCGAGGCCGAATGGGTGCTGGTGGACCTGGGCGATGTGATCGTCCATGTGATGCTGCCGCGCGTGCGCGAATTCTATGCGCTGGAGCGCCTGTGGACCGTCGGCGACCAGCCGGTGGCCGATAGCGATGAAGACGACGCGGCCTGAGCTCGGGGCTGACGCCAGCGTGTGTACGCCGACGGCGCCGAAGGGCACCGTCGGGCGTTTGAGGAGGAGCCAAGCATGAAAGCACGCCTGATCGCGACCGGCGAACGCGCGCCGGCCTGGGTGGCGCAGGGGTTCGCCGAATACCAGAAGCGGCTGTCGCACTGGCTGCCGTTCGAACTGGTGGAGATCGAGCCGGGCCTGCGCGGCAAGGGCCGCGATGCGCGCCGCGCCACCGAGGACGAGGGCCGGCGGGTGATCGCTGCGCTGCCGAAGAGCGCGTATGTGGTTGCGCTCGATGTGCCGGGACGGCAGCTCAGTTCGGAACAGCTGGCGCAGCGTCTGGAGCACTGGCGCGGGCAGGGCAGGGACCTGGCGTTCCTGATCGGCGGGCCCGAAGGGCATTCGCCGGAAGTATCGGCCCTGGCTGATGAGAAATGGTCGATCGGGCCGTTGACGCTGCCGCACATGCTGGTGCGTCTGGTGGTGGCCGAGCAGCTGTATCGCGCGGCGGCGATGCTGGCCAACCACCCCTACCATCGTGCATGAAATCCGCTATACTGGCGGTCTGCCCGAATAGCTCAGCCGGTTAGAGCACTTGACTGTTAATCAGGGGGTCGTTGGTTCGAGTCCAACTTCGGGCGCCATATTCGAAAAAAGCCTCGCAGCGATGCGAGGCTTTTTCATTTTCCGCCCAGTTGTTTTTCCGGTCAGTTGAACGTGTACTTCGCCCCCACCGTGAAGTAACGCCCGATGGCGCCGCTGAAGTGCAGCGGGTTGTAGTTCACCGCGCCGTAGGTGCTGGGGTCCAGCGGAGCGATGCGGTCGAACAGGTTCTGCACCGACGCGTTCAATTCGAAGGATTCGTTGATGTCCCAGTTGCCGGAAAGATCGAACGTGGTGAACGAGGCGATCTTCTCCACCGGCGATCCATCCGCATGGAAGGCCAGGTAGTCGCCGCCGCGGCGGTCCTTGTTTTCCATGCTGTCGATGTAGTTCACCACACCGCTCACGCTCCATGGCCCCTGTTTCCAGGTGGTGCCGAAGTTGATGCGGTCCTGCGGCGTGCCGATGCAGTTGGTCACATCGCAGTTGCCGTGGGTGCCGACGTAATCGACCGTGGTGTCGCCTTCGGTGCGCTCGAACTTCAGCAGATGGCTCCACTGCAGGTCCAGTTCCAGCTGGCCGGGGCCGACGTCGAACACCTGGCGGATATCGGTGTCGATGCCGCGCACGCGTGAGGAATTGGCGTTCACGTACTGGGTATTGACTGCCAGGATGGTGCCCGAATCCGGCACGCCGTTGAGGTTGTTCGAGTCACGCAGCACGTTGCCGGCGGCGATCGCATCGGCGGTGCTGCCCTGGGCGATTTCGTTTGTCCGCTTGATCTCCCAGGCGTCCACGGTCAGCGACGTGCCGGCGGCGGGCTGCAGGACCACGCCCAGCGAGTAACTCTTGGATTCTTCGGGCTTCAGGTCCTGGTTCGGACGGGTGATGATCGCCACCTGTCGCGCGGTGCACTCGTTGTCCGGGTCAATCGCGCAGCGCACCGGGTCGCGGGCATTGGAAAACGCTGCCAGGCCGCCATCGCCATTCTCGGCCGGATTCGGCGCACGGAAGCCTTCGCCATAGCTGGCGCGCACCGCGATCCAGTCGGCCGGGGTCCACTTCGCACCGAGCTTGGGCTTGGTCGCGCTGTCGCCGCTCTCATATTTGTCGAACCGCACGGCGGCGGACAGTTCCAGTTGTTCCAGCACGGGTGCGGACAGTTCCGCGTAGGCGGCGTAGACGTTCTGCGTGCCGTCATAGGCCGAATAGCCAAGCCCGATAATATCGCCCTGGTCGGTGTAGGTCTGCGGCGTGAGGCTGTTGCTGGTGCGGCGCCACTCGGTGCCCAGGGCCAGCCCGAGCGGACCGCCGGGCAGGTCGGTCAGGCTGCGTGAGGCGGTCAGGTCGAACATGTCCAGGCTGGAACGGGCGCGTGCACTGATGGTGGGGGAAATGGCGTCGTAGACCGACTGCGGCGTCTCGGCGGCATTGTCGCCGATGCGCCATACGCCATAGGGACAACTGGGATCGGACAGCACGCACTGCACCGCGCTGTAGCGGAGGAAACCGGTACGCGTGTTGACCAGGTCGGTGCCCGAGTGCAGATAGGCCGTGTCATAGCTCCATTCACCCCAGTTGCCCTTGACGCCGACCAGGAAGCGGTTGAACTCATTGGTGTTGCGGGTGACGCGCGGACCGACATCCCACGCCGAATAGCGCAGCCGCGATGCCTGACCGGGAATGGGATTGTCGGGATGGTCCGGACCCAGCACGATGGCGCCATCGCCACTGTTGGCGTTGACCGGGCCGCCTGGATAGCCCCAGCCGCCCGATACGCCGGACGGTGTGTTGGAGAAGGTGGTCTCCTTCTTCGAGTAACCGATTTCCGTATAGACCTCGCCGCTGTCACCGAAGGCGAAGGTCGCCCGGCCGAAGACGTTGACGTACTTTTCTTCCGGGCTCAGGTCGCGGTAGAGCTGGTTGGGATCCCACAGGCAACCCTGTGCCTGCGCGCTGGCATCATCCTGGCCGGGAATGGTGGTCAGGCCGGCGCAGCCCGGCAGCGCCACCAGGAACGGATCCTCGCCGTCGGCCAGCACGCGGTCATCGAACACCGAGCCGTTCGGCCCCACGCCGCCGGCGGTGCCCCCGGACAGTAAGGCAGCGCCGAGGAACTGCGCTTCGGCCGCGTCGTAGCCCCAGCGGCGGATGTCGCCGGTACCGATCCACTTGCGGTTGCGGCGGTCGCTGATCCTGATGGCATCGGTGCGACCGGCATCCACGCTGAAGAACGCATTCCAGCCGTCGGTCGCCAGGTCGCCGGTACCCACGGTCAGCGTCGCCTTCTTCGCATCGCCATCGCCGTCGCCGGACATGCCGTAGGAACCGCGCAGGATGGCGCCCTGGAAATCGCTGCGCAGGATGATGTTGACCACGCCGGCAATCGCGTCCGAACCATAGATCGCCGAAGCGCCGTCCTTCAGCACTTCCACGCGTTCCACCGCATCCAGCGGGATGGTGCTCAGATCGGTGAAGACCTTCTGTCCGTCATCGGCCAGGCCATAGGTGGCCATGCGCCGGCCATTGAGCAGCACGAGCGTCGAGCCGGCACCCAGGCCGCGCAGCGAGATGCCTGCGCCGCCGCCGGCGAAGCCGTTGCCGAAGGTCTTGGGAATGGAGCCGGATCCGTCGGAGGTGAGTGTCTGCAGATACTCGGCGACGGTAGTCTTGCCGGTGCGGTCAATCTCCTGGCGGGTCACCACCTGCACCGGCGAGGGTGTTTCGGTATTGGTACGCGGGATGTTCGAACCGGTGACCGTGATCCGGTCCAGGTCGGTCGCCTGCTCCTGGGCGAACGCTGGAACGGCGAATACGGTGCTGGCCAGCAGCAGGGAGCCGCCGGCGAGAAGCGTGGTGATGGAACGAGCCAGCAGATTGGAACGGCAGCTGGCGGGCCGGGGGATGGTGTGATTCACGACGCTCTCCTGACATGACGTCATTGCGGCAATGATGCGTTGCGATCCCCCTGTCGCAACGGCGCCAATCTAGGTTCATGCCCGGTGATGCAGGAGTGAAATTCTGCTTAATTGGCGCCTTGATGTGATGCGGTTCGCAGAGTGGATGAGCGAGCTATACCCGCCGTCCGTATTCGCCTTGCCGGTGGCGGTCCTGCAGCTCTACCATTCACCAGCCAATCGTCCACGGACCTATTCATGCAGGGAAAGCAGCAGGAGGACGCAGCGCGTGTCGAGGCCATTGCCCGCTCGATCCGGGAACCCGATATGCGCACGCAGCAGGAGCGTGCCGAACGTCGTGCCGCGTGGGCACGGGACCAGGCGCGCAGGCGCCAGGCAGCCAGCTTCGCGCTGGTCGGCGTGGTGATCGGCGCGGGCCTGGCGGTATGGCAGGGTCAGCAGATCGGCCGCGGCGCCCTGTGGGGTGGCCTGGCCGGCAGCGCCTTCGGCTGGATGATCGGCTACCTGCGGGAGCACGCGCGGGCGCGCTGATCGTAGATCGTGGCCCGCCGTGGCGGACGGTGACGACGCGCATATTCCCGTCGTCACCCGCCTGCAGCGGCCGGAGTTACCGGCCCAATTCGAATACCACGTCCAGGTTCACCGACACGGTGCTCTCGCCCGGCGATACCGGAGTGGAAACATCTGCCGCGGACTGCGCGACCGCTGCACGCATCATCACCGGACGGAAACCACCGCCACCGCTTTCGGAAATGCTGACGATGCGCCGCACCTGCAGGCCCAGCGATTTCGCATAGGTCTGTGCACGGGCCTGGGCCTTCTTCAGCGCTTCCAGCCGCGCTTCGTCGTACACCGGCTCCGGCTGGTCGATCTCGAAGCTGGGACCGTTGATCTGGTTCGCACCCTGGGCGGCCAGCGCGTCCAGCACCTTGCCCAGCCCGGCGATGTCGCGAACCTTCAGGTTGACCGTGTTGCTGGCCTGGTAGCCGGTGATCTTCGGTGCTTCGTTTTCCGCATAGCGGTATTGCGGGCTGAGGTTCACGCCGCTGGTCTGCACGTCGCGGTCGGCGATACCGGCGGCCGTGATCGCGGCCAGCACCTTGTCCATCTGCTGGGCGTTCTGGCGCATCGCGGTGTTGCCGTCGGCCGCCTGGGTAACCACGCCGGCGGACAGCGTGGCCACGTCCGGTACGCGGCGTGCTTCGGCGTTGGCGGAGATGTTGAGCAGGGTGCCTTCCACCGGGGCGATGGCAGGCGCAGGCAAGGCGGCGTGAGCGGTCATGGAAGCTCCCATGGCAAGCGACAGGGCGATCAGCAGCGGGGAAAGGGACGGGCGACGCATAGGGTTCTCCTTGTAGGACATCGAGGGTGCTGGCGATGGGATGAACGCGTTGTGAGCCGGAGCGGGGTTGATCATCCTCGGCGTGCGTTGCCGACGATTCATGCATTGCCCGCAGGGTATGCTGTGCGGATGCTCTATCTTGCCTCCCGCTCGCCCCGCCGCAGCCAGTTGCTGGCCCGCCTCGGCCATCCGTTCCACATCCTGTCGCTGGACGTGCCCGAAGTGCGCGCGCCAGGCGAATCGCCCCGCGACTATGTGCTGCGTGTGGCCAGCGACAAGGCCGGTGCGGGCCTGGCGCAGGTGGTCGCCGGCGATCCGGCGGCGGTGGTGCTGGGATCGGACACTGAAGTCGTGCTGGGCGACCGGGTATTCGGCAAGCCGGCCGACCGCGACGATGCTGCTTCGATGCTGCGCGCGCTGTCCGGCCGCACGCACCAGGTCATGACCGCCGTGGTGCTCGCCAGCGCCGGCGGGCTTGCGACCGAACTGGTGGAGTCCGACGTCACCTTCGGCGAGATCGACGAGGACGACATCGCGGCTTACGTCCGCAGCGGCGAGCCGATGGGCAAGGCCGGTGGCTATGCCATCCAGGGCGGCGCGGAATGCTTCATCGCCCATCTTGCCGGAAGCCATTCCGGCGTGATGGGCCTGCCTCTTTACCAGACCGGTCGCCTGCTCGCGCGCGCCGGACTGGCCCCCACCGCCCTTGCCGCCACGGAGGCTGCTGCCGATGTCTGAAGAAATACTGGTCAACGTGACCCCACGAGAAACCCGGGTGGCGGTGATCGAGAACGGCATGCTGCAGGAACTGCACATCGAGCGTGGCTGGCGGCGTGGCGTGGTCGGCAACATCTACAAGGGCAAGGTGCAGCGGGTGATGCCGGGCATGCAGGCGGCGTTCGTCGAAGTCGGCCTGGAACGTGCCGCGTTCCTGCATGCCAATGACGTGATACGGCCGGCGCCGGTGGCCAGCGCCGACACCGAGAACACCACCCTGCCGCCGCCATCGTCGGTGCCGATCGTGGAGCTGCTGCGCGACGGCCAGGACATCGTGGTGCAGGTGGTGAAGGATCCGATAGGCACAAAGGGCGCACGCCTGACCACGCAGATCAGCATTCCTTCGCGCTACATGGTGCTGCTGCCGCAGTCCAAGGTGGTCGGCGTATCGGCTCGCATCGAGGATGAAGCCGAACGCGCGCGCCTGAAGGCATTGGTGACCGAGCTGTCGGCCCAGCATGGTGGCTATGGCTATATCGTGCGTACCAACGCCGAGGGCCAGCCGGCCGAGGCCATCGCCGAGGACATCGCCTACCTGTCGCGCGTGTGGAACGTGGTGGAGCGCCGCGGTCGTGAGGCTGCGTCGTGCAGTGTGATCTATGAGGACCTGAGCCTGCCGCTGCGCTCGGTGCGTGACCTGATCCGCAAGGACGTGGACAAGGTGAAGGTGGATTCAAAGGAAACCTTCGGCCAGCTGCAGGCGTTCGTGGCCAAGTACATGCCGGTGCTGGCCGAGAAGATCGAGCTCTACAGCGGCGACCGGCCGATCTTCGACATGTTCGGCGTGGAGGACGAGATCGGCCGTGCGCTGGACAAGCAGGTGCCGCTGAAATCCGGGGGATACCTGGTGATCGACCAGACGGAGGCGATGACGACCATCGACGTCAATACCGGTTCGTTCGTCGGCCAGCGCAACCTCGAGGAAACCGTATTCCGCACCAACCTGGAGGCGGCGCAGTCGGTGGCGCGGCAGCTGCGGCTGCGCAACCTGGGCGGCATCATCATCATCGATTTCATCGACATGGATGACGCTGAACATCGCCGGCAGGTGCTGCGCACGCTGGAAAAAGCGCTGGCGCGCGACCATGCCAAGACCACCGTGTACGAATTCTCGCCGCTGGGCCTGGTGGAAATGACCCGCAAGCGCACCGTGGAAAGCCTTGAGCGGCAGCTGTCCGAACCGTGTCCGGAATGCAGCGGGCGGGGTTCCATCAAGACCGCCGAGACGGTCACCTACGAGATCTTCCGCGAGATCACCCGCGCGGTGCGCCAGTTCGATGCGGCGCGGCTGCTGGTGATCGCCTCGTCCAAGGTGGTGGCGCGCATCACCGACGAGGAATCCATCGCGGTGGCCGAGCTGGAGGAATTCCTCGGCAAGAGCATCCGCTTCCAGGCCGATGACCAGTACCTGCAGGAACAGTTCGATGTGGTCCTGCTCTGACCAGCGCCGGCCGGTCGCCGGCCGCAGCCGATGAGCGTTCCGCCGCGGCTGCGGTGGCGCAGGACCCGCCGTCTGGCCCTGTATGCCATGTCCGTTGCACTGGTTGGGGTGGCACTGCTGGTGGGTACCCTAAGCCAGCTGCTGCCGCTTGCCGAGCGCCATCCAGGAGAGGTGGCGGCGTGGTTGAGCGCGCGTGCCGGCCAGCCGGTGCGTTTCGAGCGTCTGCGCACGGAATGGACCCGCCGCGGACCGTTGCTGCAGCTTGAAGGGCTGCATATCGGCGGAGGCGATGGCGTACGCATCGGCCAGGCGGAAGTCGCGGTGGCGATGTACGCCGGCCTGCTGCCCGGACGTTCGCTGACCGAGCTGCGGCTTCGCGGTCTTGCGCTGACCTTGGAGCGTGCCGACGACGGCCGCTGGAGCGTGCGCGGACTACCGCAGTCGAATGCGGGCGATCCGCTGGATACGCTGCGCCGGCTGGGCGAACTGCAGGTATCCGGCGGGCGCCTGCAGGTGGATGCACCGTCGCTTGGCCTGCAGGCATCGTTGCCGCGCGTGGACCTGCGTCTGCGCGTCAACGGCGATCGCCTCAACGTAGGCGTGCGCGCGTTCGCACGGGAGGATGCGCTGCCGCTTTCCGCCGTACTCGGCATCGATCGCCGCACGGGCGATGGCGAGGCATGGCTGGGCGGCGATCCTGTCGATCTCGGTGCATGGTCCGCACTGCTCGATGCAGGTGGCGTGCGTGTGCTGCAAGGCCGGGGCGAGCTCAACGCATGGGTTGCGCTGCGCGGCTTCCGGGCGGTAATGGTCACCACCGACACCGACCTTGCGGGGCTTCAGCTGGCGGGTGCGCCCACCACGCACACGCGCGAGCCCACGCTGGACCTGGAACGCGTGCAGGTTCGCGCGCGATGGCGCTACAGCGCCGGTGGCTGGCGTGCCGAAGCACCGCGGTTGCGGGTGCGGATGGACGGCATCGAATCGGTGCTGGATGGCCTGCTGGTCGGCGGAGGCCAGCATCTGGCACTGGCCGGTGACGCCTTGGACGGCAGCGTGCTGCTGCGCGGGCTGGCGCTGACCGACCGCGTAGATGCCGGCCTGCGCGACTGGCTGTACCGGGCGCGGCCGCGGGTGAACGTGCGTGCGCTGAAGCTGGGGGGTGAGCGGGGTGGCGCCGTGTGGGCGGAAGGCGAACTGACCGAACTCTCCTTCGCCAGCGTGGACGGCTCCCCGGGTCTTTCCGGTGCCGGTGGGCGCTTCCAGGGCGACGCACAGGGCTTCAGCCTGCATCTGCAGCCGCGCCAGCAGATGCAGTTCGACTGGCCGTCGGGCTTCGGGGTGCGCCACGACGTGCACCTGGCCGGCGACGTGGTCGGCTGGCGCGATGAAGCCGGCGGCTGGAGGGTGGGTACCCCGGCGTTGCGCGTGCAGGGCACCGACTATGCCGCCGACGTGCGGGGCGGGGTGTGGTTCCAGGGGGACGGCAGCCGGCCATGGATGCAGCTGGCGGCGAAGATCGACGATGTGCCGGTCACCGCCGCCAAGCGCTTCTGGATCCATTCGAAGATGAGCGACGCGGCGATCGCCTGGCTGGACACGGCATTGCAGTCCGGCCGAGTGCGCGGCGGCGTGGGACTGGTGACCGGTGACCTGGACGACTGGCCCTTCAATGATCGTGATGGTCGCTTCGAAGCGCGCGGCCACATCACCAACGGCACCATCCGTTTCCAGCGCGAGTGGTCGGACATGACCGCCACGGATGGCGATATCGCCTTCATCGGCGCAGGGTTCCAACTGCGGGGCCGTGGCGAGCTGGGTGGTGTGAAGGTCGATGCGATCGAGGCCGGGATCGAGGATTTCGGCAAGGCGCCGCTGTCGGTGCGGGCGCACACCCGCAGTGATGCAGGCAAGCTGCTGGCGATGCTGCGTCGCAGTCCGCTGCACGAGGAATATGGCGAAACGCTCGACAATCTCGGCGCGAGCGGGCCGGCCAGCGTCGATTTCGACCTGCTGCAGCCGCTGCATGACGGCCAACCCGGGCACCTGCGCGGCGAGGTGGCGCTGGATGGGGTGAAGTTGTCTGAAAAGCGCTATGCGCTTGATTTCGAGGACGTTCGTGGCTCGGCGCGCTACGGCAATGGCGGCTTCGCCGCCGATGAGCTGAGCGTGCGCCATCTGGGACAGCCCGGCCGGCTGGCATTGCGCGCGGGCGGTTTCGTGCGCGATCCGCAGCTGGCATTCGAATCGCAGCTGGACGCGGCGCTGGATGCTGCGGTGCTGCTCGAGCGTGCGCCGGAGATGGCGTGGCTGAAGCCCTATATCGAAGGGCGCTCGCGCTGGAGCATCGGTGTGGATCTGCCGCGTGCGCAGGCGGGCGTCGCGGCGCCCACGAGCGGCTCCGCGCCGGTCCCTGCAGCGCGCCTGCACCTGCGTTCGGACCTGGTGGGGACGCAGCTGAAATTCCCCGCGCCGCTCGACAAACCGGCCGGCGAAGCGCTGGATACCCGGGTGGCGGCGCAGCTGCCGATGGGCGATGGGCGGATCGACGTGGCGTTCGGCGAACGGCTGGCGCTGGCGGCGCGCACGCAGCAGGGCCGCACGGGCGTGCAGGTCACGCTGGGCAGGTCGCAGGTGGATCGTGAGCCGCCGGCCAGCGGGCTGGCGGTGACCGGTCGCAGCGGCGCGCTGGATGCGCTGGAGTGGATCGGCCTGGCGCGTGGCGCGGGCAGCGACGGCGACGGTGGCGAAGGCATGCCGCTGCGTTCGGTGGATGTGCAGGTGGCGCAGTTGCTGCTGATCGGCGGCGTGTTCGAGCAGACCCGCCTGCAATTGCGGCCGGGCGCGCAGCAGCTCCAGGTGCGGCTGGATGGGCCGTCACTGGCCGGCCAGCTGAGTGTGCCCAATGCCAGTGGCGGCACCATTGCCGGCACGCTGCAGCGGGTGTACTGGAAATCGTTGCCGGGTCCGCCGCAGGCACCGCCGGGCGACGGTACGACGATCATCCTGCCTGATGGCCAGGCGGTGACCGCGCGCGTTCAGGCCAGTGCCGACGATACCGATCCGGCGGCGATTCCGCCGCTTGCGCTGGACATCGCCGATCTGAAATTCGGCAAGGTGGTGCTGGGGCAGGCCACGGTGCGCACCCATCCGGTCGCACACGGGCTGCAGGTGCAGCAGCTGGACTTCCGTTCGCCAGGACAGGCCATCGATGTGCGGGGCCAGTGGCTGGGTAGAGGCAGCACGGCACGCACCGCGTTGACCGCACAGGTGCGCAGCGGGGACCTGGGCGGACTGATGCAGGATCTGGATTTCGGCGGCCAGCTGCGCGGTGGGCAGGGCAGCGTGGAGCTGCAGGCCGGCTGGACGGGCGGGCCGTCGGATTTCCAGCTCGGCAACCTAGAGGGTTCGATGAAGGTGGCCGCGCACAACGGCCAGCTGCTGGAGCTTGAGCCGGGCGCCGGGCGTGTGCTGGGGCTGCTCAGCGTCACCCAGCTTCCGCGCCGGTTGATGCTGGATTTCCGCGATTTCTTCTCCAAGGGGTTCGCCTTCAACCAGATCGGCGGCACGCTGCAGTTCGGCGACGGCATGGCGACCACCGATTCGGTGCTCATCGAGGGCCCGGCGGCGAACATCCGCATCCGTGGGCGTACCGACCTGCGGCGCCAGCAGTTCGACCAGACCATCGACGTGAATCCGCGCGCGGGCAACCTGCTTACCGTGGTGGGGGCCTTTGCCGGCGGGCCGGTGGGCGCCGCGCTGGGGGCCGCCACCAACGCGGTGCTGTCCAGGCCGCTGGGCGAGATCGGCGCGAAGACCTACCACGTCACCGGGCCGTGGAAAGATCCCAGGGTGGACGTGGTGGATCGCGAGACGCCGCCGGAAGCGACGCCGGAAAAGCGCTGACCGGCAGACGGCGCGGAGCCGGCCATGGGCCGGCTCCGTGGTGGTCTTCGCACGGGTTGCAAGAAGGGCGCCGTGCCCCCACATCGGGACGATGACCGACAACGCACTGACTCTCGCCACCGACCGCCTGCTGCAGCCTGCCGGGCTGGATGCTGCCACTCTCGAACGTACCTTCGGCCACCTGCTGGGGCCGGGCATCGATTTCGGTGACCTGTATTTCCAGCATGCGCGGCGCGAAAGCTGGAGCGTGGAGGACGGCATCGTCAAGGACGGCGCGCATTCCATCGAACAGGGCGTGGGCGTACGCGCCATCGCCGGCGAGAAGACCGGCTTCGCCTATTCCGATGACATCCACCGTGACGCACTGGCTGCCGCCGCGCAGTCCGCACGTGCGATCTCGCGCGAAGGCGGTGCGCAGAACGGACGCTCGCTGGTGCGGGGCGATGCGCGCATGCTGTATCCCGCGCTGGACCCGGTGGACAGTCTCGGCAACGAGGCCAAGGTGGACGTGCTCAAGCGCCTGGATGCCTACCTGCGTGCGGCGGATCCCCGTGTCCGGCAGGTGATGGTGAGCCTGTCCGGCGGCGTGGACACCGTGCTCATCGCGCGCAGCGATGGTGTGCTCGGTGCGGATATCCGGCCGCTGGTGCGTTTGAACGTGCAGGTCATCGTCGAGCAGGGCGGGCGTCGCGAGTCCGGTTATGCCGGTGGTGGTGGCCGTTACGATTACGCGGAACTGTTCGCAGGCGGCCGCCCTGAAGCGTTCGCGCGCGAGGCTCTGCGACAGGCGCTGGTGAACCTGGACGCCGTGCCGGCGCCGGCCGGCGTGATGCCGGTGGTGCTGGGGCCGGGCTGGCCGGGCGTGCTGCTCCACGAAGCGGTGGGCCACGGCCTGGAAGGCGATTTCAACCGCAAGGGCACCAGTGTGTATGCCGGTCGGCTGGGCGAGCGCGTCGCGTCGCCGGGGGTGACCATCGTCGATGACGGCACGCTGGAAGGACGCCGCGGTTCGCTGAACATCGATGACGAGGGCCACCCTACGCAGTGCACCACGCTCATCGAAGACGGCATCCTGGTCGGTTACATGCAGGATTCGCTCAACGCGCGCCTGATGGGCATGGCACCGACCGGCAATGGCCGCCGCGAATCGTTCGCGCACCTGACCATGCCACGGATGACCAACACCTACATGCGCGCGGGCTCGCATGATCCGCAGGAGATGATCCGCTCGGTGAAGAAGGGCCTGTACGCGGTCAACTTCGGTGGCGGGCAGGTGGACATCACCAGTGGCAAATATGTCTTTTCCGCTACCGAGGCCTACCTGATCGAGGATGGCCGCATCACCGCACCGGTGAAGGGCGCGACGATCATCGGCAACGGACCGGAAACCATGCAGAAGGTACGCATGATCGGCAACGACCTGGCGCTGGACAAGGGCGTCGGCATCTGCGGCAAGGACGGCCAGAGCGTACCGGTGGGCGTGGGCCAGCCGTCATTGCTGATCGACGGGCTGACCGTCGGTGGCACCCAGGCGTGACCTCACCGGTCGTGTCGTTGCCGGTGCCCTGGATCATCGCGGCGGTGCCTGCCGGTGCGGTGATGTTGCCGGTAGAGCGGGTCCATGACCCGCTGCACTCCCCGCAGCGCAGCTCAGTCCTGCAAGTCGTCCAGGTCGTCTTCGATATCGCCGGCGTCTTCGTCGGCATCGGCGGACGACAGGCCCAGCGCCGCCGGCAGCATCAGCGTGCGCAGCACCTGGAAGATCTCACGGTAGGCGCGCGGCGGCTTGTTGCGGGCACGTTCGGCCTGCGCGTTGCGTACCAGCGTGCGCAGCTGCTGGCGATCGGCCTGCGGGTATTCGTCGAGAAGCCGGGACAGCGCTGCATCGCCTTCGCCCAGCAGTTTTTCGCGCCAGTCTTCGGCGCGGTGCATCATCGCCACTTCGCGGCGGCCGGTCTCGCTGTTGGCGTCCAGCGCATCGCGGATCGCTTCCAGGGTGGATTCCTCCTCGCGGCGCATGTGCTTGGCCAGGAACGCCAGCTGCCGCTTGTGCGCGATATGCGCGGTGATGCGCTTGCATTCGGCGATGTGCGGAAGCAGGTCTTCGGGTACCGGCAGGCGCGCAAGCTGCGCCGGGGTCAACGACACCAGCTTTTCACCCAGGGCCAGCACTTCCAGCGCTTCGCCGCGCTTCTGCTTGCGGCTCTTGTCGTGGAATTCACCGGTTTCTTCGTCGCGTCCGCGCATCGTCTGTTCCTACTTCCAGAATACGTCGCCCGGCGCAGCGCCGGGTCCAACCTGTACAGGATAAAGCATTGAACGTGATCGCCCCTGAAGTGGCTTCCGCCACGGACACCCACACCCGCATGGAACAGCTGGCCGACATCTCCCGGCAGCTGCTCGACCATGCGCGGCGCCTCGGTGCCAGCCAGGCCGAAGTGTCCTGCAGCGAGGACCGTGGCCTGGATGTCAACGTCCGCCTGGGCGAGGTGGAAACGGTGGAATCCACCGCAGACCGCGGGATCGCGGTCACCGTGTACTTCGGCAAGCGCAAGGGCAGCGCAAGCACCGCCGACCTGCAGCCGGCCAGCCTGTCGGCCACGGTGGAGCAGGCCTGTGCGATCGCCCGCCATACCGAAGATGATGCGGCCGCCGGGCTGGCGGATGCGGAGCTGATGGCGCGCGAATTCCCCGATCTGGACAGCTGGCACCCGTGGGCGCTGGAGGCCGCCGATGCCATCGACCTTGCGCTGGCCTGCGAAGCGGCCGGTCGCGGTGCCGACCCGCGCATCAGCAATTCCGACGGCGCCTCGGTGTCGACCGCGCAGAGCCTGTCGGTGTATGCGAACTCCCATGGTTTCATCGGCCGCGAGCGTGGCACGCACCATTCGATGGGCCTGGCGCTGATCGCTGGACAGGGTGATGGCATGCAGCGTGACGGCTGGTACACCAGTGCGCTGGCGCGCGAGGATCTGCAGGACGCCGCCGGTGTCGGCCTGCGGGCCGCCGAGCGTACCGTGGCGCGCCTGCAGCCGCGTTCGCTGGCCACCAGCAGCATGCCGGTGCTGTTCGCCCCGGAAGTGGCGCGCAGCCTGGTGGGGCACCTGCTGTCGGCGATATCCGGCGGTGCGCTGTACCGGCAGGCAAGCTTCCTGCTGGACAGCGTCGGCCAGCCGCTGTTCCCGTCGTGGATGCAGATCGACGAACTGCCGCATCTGCGCCGTGGCCTGCGTTCGGCCGCGTTCGATGGCGATGGCGTGGCCACGCGTGCATCCGCGCTGGTGCGCGATGGCGTGCTGCAGCGCTATGTGCTGGGCAGTTATTCGGCGCGCAGGCTGGGACTGCAGACCACCGGCAACGCAGGCGGTGTGCACAACCTGCAGGTGGCGGCCAGCGCCGATGGGCTTGACCTGCACGGTATCGCCCGGCAGATGGGCGACGGCCTGCTGGTCACCGAACTGATGGGTCAGGGCGTCAACGGAGTGACCGGCGATTATTCGCGCGGCGCCGGTGGTTTCCGCGTGGAAAATGGCGAAATCCAGTACCCCGTGGATGGCATCACGATTGCCGGCAACCTGCGCAGCATGTTCGAGGCGATCGAGGCCGTCGGTGCCGATGTCGATTCGCGTTCGCATATCCGTACCGGATCCATCCTGGTCGGGAAGATGACGGTGGCAGGTAACGACTGAGCGCCGTATTGGCGTACTCTTGGGCCGCTGCGTGAGCCCACGGGGAGTGGGCCACGCCGACCATCCCATCCAGATGAAAGGAGTCTTCCGTGAGCGATTTCGAGAATGCCAGCACCCCACCGCCACCGCCGCCGGTTTCCATCGGGCCTACCGCGGAAGAGAAACAATGGGCAATGTTTGCCCATCTGTCGGTGCTGCTGGGCGGACTGCTGTCTTCAGCCATCGGGGGCTGGGGATATTTCATCGGCCCGCTGGTGATCTGGCTGGTCAAGAAGGACACCCTGCCGTTCGTTGCCGACCAGGCCAAGGAAGCGTTGAATTTCGCCATCACCGTATCGGCGATCTTCGTGCTGTTGTGGATATTGACCGTGGTGACGCTGGGCATCGGTGGGCTGGTGACGGTGCCACTGATGTTCATCGTGGGCATCACGGCGCTGGTGCTGACCATCATCGCGGCGGTGCGGAGCAACAACGGCGAAGCCTACCGCTATCCGCTCACGGTACGCCTGATCAAGTAAGCGACACGCGCGTAATCCACCCATGTGGATGCAGGACCAGGCGCCCGGCAATGCCGGGCGTCTGTGTTTCCTGCAGGCGTCGGCCTGACTGCCGGCCGTACCACGTCACGACGCTCCGCGTGGCGGTACCGTCGCGGGTGAGCCGAACCGTTCTTCGTAAAGGGTGCCAAGCCAGTCGATGAAGACGCGAACCCGCGGCGACAGCTGCCGGTGCTGCGGATACAGCGCGGACAACGGCATATCGGGGCTGCCCCAGTCGCCAAGTACCTCCACCAGACGGCCATCCCGCAGTTCGTTTTCCACGTGGTAGCGCGGTAACTGCACCAGGCCGCATCCACGCAACGCGCAGACGCCGTAGCTTTCTGCATCGTTCGTTGCCATCCAGCCGCGCAGGGTGAACGTTCGCTGTTCGCCGCCGACCATCAGTTCGATGCCGTAGTCGAGCGCTTCCGCCGTCGAAAAGAAACCCACGGCATGATGGGCCGCCAGCTCGTCCGGGTGCCGTGGCGTGCCGAATTCGGAGAGATATCCGGGGCTTGCGCAGATCACCTGTGGCATCAGCGCGAGCCGTCGTGCCACCAGCGTGGAATCGCGGGGCACGCCCGCACGGACCACGCAATCGACACCTTCGCGGACGAGATCGATCAGGCGGTCGCCGCTGCTGATGACCAGGTCGACGCCTGGATAGCGACTGTGGAACGCGTCGATCCTTGGCAGCACGATGTGCGAGGCATGGACGCTGGACATGTCCACGCGCAGCCTCCCGCGCGGGTTCGAAGCCACGTGCCGCAACGAGCTTTCCGCATCGTCCAGTTCACTGAGCACGTGGACGCACCGTTCATGGAACGCCTGACCGTCCAGCGTCGGGCGGACCTGGCGCGTGGTGCGGTCCAGCAGCCGGGTGCCCAGCCTGCATTCCAGCTGCTGGATCGCATGGGTGGCGGTGGCGCGCGGGATGTCCAGGGAGGCGGCAGCACGGCTGAAGCTGCCCAGCTCCACGATACGGGTGAACAGTTGAAGGGAATCGAAGCGATCCATAGGGCGATTGTTTTCGCGGATTGAATTCAGATGGCAATTTAGCCTTATTTATCTCATCAGGGTAAATGAAGATACTGGCTCCGCGGACATATCACCGCCTTCGACCCGGAGCACTTCATGACAGCAGAACCCGCATCCAAGGCCGCCATCGTCACGGGTGCCTCCCGCGGTATTGGCCGGGCAATCGCCCTGCGTCTGGCGGACGATGGTTTTGCGGTTGCCGTCAACTACGCCGGCAACCGCGTCAAGGCGCAGGAAACCGTTGCCACCATCGAAGCGGCCGGTGGCCGCGCCATCGCCATCCAGGGAGATGTCGGCAGCCCCACGGACGTGACCGCATTGTTCGCGGGCGCGAAGCAGGCCTTCGGCCGCATCGATGTCGTGGTGAACAGCGCCGGTGTCATGCCGATGGCGCCGATCGACGAAGCCAGCCTGGCTGATTTCGATGCAGTGATCGCCACCAATCTGCGTGGTGCATTCCTGGTGTTGGCGCACGCCGCCAGGAACCTCGGTGAAGGCGGACGCATCATCGCGCTTTCCACCAGTGTCATTGCCAGGTCGTTTCCCTCCTATGGTCCGTACATCGCCTCGAAGGCCGGCGTGGAAGGACTGGTCCACGTGCTCGCCAATGAGCTGCGTGGCCGCGGCATCACCGTGAATGCGGTGGCACCCGGTCCGGTCGGTACCGATCTGTTCTTCAACGGCAAGACCCCGGAACAGATCGAACAGATCGCCCAGCAGGCTCCACTGCAGCGGCTGGGAACACCCGAGGACATCGCCAGCGCGGTAGCGTTCCTGGCCGGTCCGGATGGCGCCTGGGTCAATTCGCAGGTACTGCGCGCCAATGGTGGTTTCGCCTGAACCCCGGTATCGGAGGAGAACGTTCATGAGTCAGATTATTCTTGTGACCGGCGCGTCCAGTGGCTTCGGAGCGATGAGTGCGCGTGCGCTGGCCGACGCAGGCCATACCGTCTACGCCAGCATGCGGGACACGGCCGGACGCAACGCATTGCCGGCCGAAGCAGTCAAGGCGTATGCGGACGAGCATGGCGTCCAGCTGCGCGCGATTGAACTGGACGTGCAGTCGCAGCCATCCGCCGACGCAGCGGTCGACCACATCATCGCCGAACAGGGGCGCATCGACGTGGTGCTGCACAACGCTGGACACATGGCCTACGGCGCGGCCGAAGCCTTCAGCCCGGAACAGTACGCGCATCTGTACGACGTGAATGTGCTGGGCACGCAACGGGTCAACCGCGCGGCCCTTCCCTGGCTGCGCAGGCAGGGCAGGGGCCTGCTGTTGTGGGTCGGCAGCAGCAGCCATCGTGGCGGTACGCCGCCCTGGCTGGCGCCGTACTTCGCGGCCAAGGCGGCGATGGACGCCGTGGCGGTCAGCTATGCCGCCGAACTGGCGCGCTGGGGCATCGAGACCAGCATCGTCGTGCCCGGTGCGTTCACCCAGGGGACGCAGCACTTCCAGCATGCCGGTACGCCGGCCGATGAGGCGCGCCAGGCCGAGTATGACGCCGGCCCCACCGCTGGGCTGGCCGAAGAGGCGCTGAAGAACCTGGCCGCCTGCGAGCCGCCGGATGCCGACCCGGGCAGCGTCGCCCGCGCCATCGTCGACGTGGTCAACGCCCCGTTCGGGCAGCGGCCCTTCCGTGTGCACGTCGACCCCTCCAGCGACGGCTGCGAAGTGGTTGCCGCCGTCGCCGACCGCATCCGCGCCGAGTTTCTGCGCCGTATCCAGCTGGGCGATCTGCTGTCGCCGCGCATCCATCCGCAGGTGTCCCATGGCGGCTGACATTTCCTGGCACAGCCATCTGCGCATCGTCGCGGGCGAATCGGTGGTGGCGTCTTCGGCCGCAACCCTGAGCGCGGTGACGCTCGAGCTTCCGGTATGGGCGATGTTCATCGGCTGGATCGCCTTTTTCACACGCGGCGTCAGCTTCAGGGCGGGGCTGGTCAACCTGGGCTGCGTGCTGATCGGACTGGTGCTGGGCATCGGTGCCGCACATCTGCTGGGCGCGGTCGGCCCGCATCTGGGGGCCTATGCGATCACGGCGGTCGTGCTGGCCATCACCGCCGTGGCGCTGTCGCTGGCGCGGCTGCCGGTGTTCAACAACCTGCTCGGATTCTTCCTCGGCCTCGTCTCGTACTTCGCCTCGCATCTGCCGCCGACGCTGCTCAGTTTCGCCAGCCTGGGCCTGGCAGCCACGATCGGCATCGCAGCCGGCTTCCTGGCCCACGCTTGGGCGCAGCGCGTCAACAACTCCGCCCGTCCGGCCACCTGAGCCGGGCACGACTCTCCACTGATCACTCACTGCAAGGAACTTTGCAATGCCATTCGCCAACTACAAATTTCCTGCCGGGATTCTGGATCACGCCCGGAAGGAAGAGATCATCCATCGCACCACGGCCATGTTCGTCGAATACTTCGGCGAGGACGTCCGTCCGTATTCCATGGTGCTGGTCGAAGAAGTCGCCGATGGCGGCTGGGGCCGCGCTGACGAGACGCTGACGCTGGAGAAGATGGGACTGACAGGGGAGTCGACATGACGCAAGGGCCAGACAAAGCGGGCATGACGACCAGCGAGGCCTGGCCACGTTCGAAATACCGCGTCCGGTCTGCCGTGAGAACGGCCTGCGAACGCAGTGAGCCGCTTCTTTATGCAGGGCTGCGCATTGGATTCGGCGTGGTGCTTTTCACGCACGGCATTCCCAAGGCGCTCGGTACGTCGCACGGCTCGATGCCCGATCCCATGGCCGGTTCGATCGACATGATCCAGAACGTCATGGGGCTGCCGTTCGCTCCGCAGCTGGCGTTCCTGGTCATGCTGCTGGAGACGTGCGGTGCCCTGATGTTGATGGTTGGCCTGGGAACGCGCCTCATCGCCTTCCTGCTCGTCACGCAGATGGCGGGCATCAGCTACGCGCTTGGACCCACCTGGCCCTGGATCGATCGTGGCATCGAGTTTCCCGTGCTGATGGGGCTCCTCGCGCTTTACATCCTGGCGCGTGGCGGTGGCACTCATGCGCTGGACGCACGCCTTCGGCATTGACGCCAGGCAGCCCCGACGAAAGAGGTCGGCGGCTGCAGCAACCCACTTCCGCCGCGAGCGCGCAGTGGACCGTTCCCGCTGTTGTCAGTGGTCGCGTTCCACCGCCAGCCGGCCAAGCGCGCGCAGCGCGTCGGCTTCCTCGCCATGACCGGCCAGGGCATCGTCCATCACCGTGCTCAGTTCGCGCAGCCGGATCCTGGCGCCTTCCATGCCCAGCAGCGCCGGGAAGGTGGACTTGTCCTGTGCCTGGTCCTTGCCGGCGGTCTTGCCCAGCTGTTCGGAGCTCGCTTCGACATCCAGGATGTCATCGCGTACCTGGAAGGCCAGGCCCAGCGCATCGGCAAAGCGGTCCAGGCGCTCCAGTTCCGTCGTCGATGCATCACCACACAGCGCACCCATGCGCACCGCCGCGCGGATCAGCGCCCCGGTCTTCAGCGCATGCATGCGGGTGAGCTGCTGCAACGACTGCTGCTGCCCGGTTGCATCGATATCCAGCGCCTGGCCGCCACACATGCCTGCAGCGCCCGCTGCCTGCGCCAGCGTCTGCAGCAGGGCCACGAGCAGTTCCGCTGGCAGGGCGGCCTCGGCGATGAGGCTGAAGGCACGCGCCTGCAGCGCGTCACCGGCCAGGATGGCGGTGGCTTCGTCGAAGGCGATGTGGGTCGTCGGCTTGCCGCGGCGCAGGGCGTCGTCATCCATGGCCGGCAGGTCGTCGTGCACCAGCGAATAGGCATGGATCAGTTCCACCGCCATGGCCGGCGCATCCAGGCGGTGTTCGTCAGCGCCGACTGCCGCACCGGCCGCATGCACCAGCAGCGGGCGCATGCGCTTGCCGCCGCCGAGCACCGAATGGCGCATGGCCTGGTGCAGGCGCGTGGGCGTTTCGGCGGGCGAGGGCAGGGCGGTATCGAGCTGGCTTTCAATACGGTCGCGCAGGCGCGCGAAACGGGCGTCAGCCGTCATGGGATGGGGGATCGAACGGTTCGGCCGTTTCCGGCTGGGCCGGATCGGCCAGCAGCCGCACGCGCAGTTCCGCCTGCTCCAGCGCCTGTTGGCACTGGCGGTACAGGCCGACGCCACGCTCGTAGGCGCTCAGCGATGCTTCAAGGCTCAGCTCGCCGGTTTCCATCTGTTCGACCAGCTGTTCCAGCGATTCGAGCGACTGCTCGAAGCGGGCGACCGGCGATTCGTTTTCGGGGGACTTCTTTGCCATGCGGCAAGTGTGGACGGGTGGCGCGCGGGAATCAATTCACCAGCCTCCGGGACGCCACCGGAGTTGCGCGCCGCGCTCGGCCAGCCATGCCTGCAGGCTGGCTGATACCACCACGTCGGCGGCGGCCAGCAGCTCATCGCCGGCAAACAGCAGCGGCAGCTGCGCGCGTCGCCACGGCGCCAGGTGCTCGCGCTGCAGGCAGTCCTTGAGCGCGTGCCGATGTTCCCGACCCGGCAGCAGGATGCGCTCGCCTCCCCGGCGACCGCGAACGTGCAAGAGGGTATCGAAGGCTGCGGCATCGACCAGCCGCAGCTGTCCGCCATCAGGCAGGGCCAGCGGCGCGCGGCCGTCCCATGGTGCCTGCCAGTCGCGTGGCAGCGTCGGCAGCACGGCAGGCAGCAGATACCAGTGCCCGCGCCAGTGACGGATGGCCTGTCGTTGCCAGCGCACCTGCGCCTCACCGTCGGCGGCGGCCGGCAGCAGCTCCTGCTCCAGCTGTTCCACCACGCGTGCAGGCAGCGGTGGCGCGCCATGCGAAAGCACCCAGCGCCGCAGCACGCGGGCACGCCGCTGCGGTGACAGCTGCTGCAGCCGTTCCACTGACAGCACGCGCGCGGCGACCTGTACATGTTCCAGCAGTTCCTGGTCTTCTTCGTCCAGCACGCCGCGCAGCTGGCCGCACTGGCGGGCGCTGCCGGACAACGCTGCGGCCGCATGGGGCCAGCGCTGACGCAGCAGCGGCATCACGTGCAGGCGCAGGAAATTGCGGTCGGCCGCATCGTTGAGGTTGCTGGGATCCTCGATCCAGTCCAGTCCCTGCCGTTGGGCGTAGTCGAGCAACGTCGCGCGCGGCACCTGCAGCAGCGGCCGCCACAGCGGATGGCTGCCGATCTCCGAATGCGGTGCCATCGCCGCCAATCCGTCCACGCCGGAACCGCGCAATGCACGCAACAGGAAAGTTTCTGCCTGGTCATCCTGGTGCTGGGCCAGTGCCAGGACCTCGCCCTCGTGCAGTTCGGCGTTGAAGGCGCTGCGACGTGCCAGCCGTGCCGCTCCTTCCAGGCCCATGCCTGCCCGCAGGTCCACCGTTACCTGGTGCACGCTCAGCGCGATGTCCCAGGCCTGGCATTGCCGTTGGCAGTGGCGTGCCCAACGGTCGGCATCGGCCTGCAGGCCGTGATGCACGTGCACGGCGCGAAGCGCGGTGCCGGACGCATCCGCCGCCTGTTTCAGCCAGTGCAGCAGCACGGTCGAATCCAGCCCGCCGCTGTAGCCGACCAGCAGCGGCGAATCCAACGTGGCGGGGGCAGGGAAGGCGGGCATGCTGGGCACAAAAGAAAGCGGCGACCGGTATGGTCGCCGCATGTGGCGTCGGCGTCGAGCGGCCGGAGCCGGGATCAGCGTTCGAAGCGGGCCGGTGCCGGCAGTTCCACCGGCACGCCGTTGTCATCGCAGGTGCCAGCCTGGCACAGGCGTTCGCGCAGCCGCGGGGTCGCCTGCACGATCATGTGGTAGATCGCATTCTGTTCCAGGGTGCCACGGATGGCCTTGCTGCCCGGACCGCGTGCCCAGATACCCACGTCCTCGCCCCCGTGCGATTCGCTCCTGGAAGGCACCAGCGCTTCCTGCATGTAATCTGGATGCTCGGTATCCACCGACGCCAGGTTGGGGCGGCCGCTGGCCGGTTCGAAGCCACTCGGGGCGTGCGGATAGCGCTTCGGCCCCGCAGGCTGCTGGTTGCTGGCGCCGGTATACCCGGGGCCGTTGGCATAGCTCAGCGTGGTGTAGGGCTGGCCGGCGCCGTCCAGGGCAAGGTCCAGCTTGCCCAGCCCGTCCTCACCGCCCTTGTCCTTGACCTTGCCGAGGATGGGATTGCCGCGCGCCGGATAGCCGACGAAGTTCAGCGTGTGCGAGTGGTCGGCGGTGACGATGATCAGGGTGTCGTCGTCCGCGGTCATTTCGCTGGCCACGCGTACGGCATCGGACAGGGCCACCGTATCGCTGAGCGCGCGGTAGGCATTGCCACTGTGGTTGGCGTGGTCGATGCGCGCGCCTTCGATCATCAGCACATAGCCTTCCTGGTGCCGCGACAGGTTGGCGATGGCGGTGCGGGTCAGCTCGGCCAGGCTTGGCTCGCCTGCGCGGTCCTGCGCGCGCTCATGCTCGTACTGCATGTGGTCCGGTTCGAACAGGCCGAGGATGGCCGGCGCATCCGCCGCAGCCTTCAGCTGCTGGCTGTTCCAGACATAGGCGCCCTGCGGATGCGCCTGCTGCCATTCGCCGACCAGGTTGCGGCCATCCAGGCGCAGGCCCACCTTGTCGTCGTATTCCGGATCTTCTTCATTGATGGTGGTGAACTGCGCGCGACCGCCGCCGAGGGCGACCAGCGGGCCGCGTCCATAGCGCGAGGTGGACAGCAGCTGCTGGGCGATGTCCTTGCAGCCGGCCGCCCTGGCGTCCTCGCTCAGGTCGGTGTCGTTTTCCCAGTTGCGTTCCGGCGAATGCGCATAGGTTGCCGCCGGTGTGGCGTGGGTGAGGCGCGCGGTGGATACGATGCCGGTCGCCATGCCGGCGCTGTCGGCCAGCTGCAGCCAGGTCAGAAGCCCCTTCTGCAGGCTGTCGGCGCAGTCGAAGCGCCTGCCGGCGCTGACACCGATCGCGCCCATGTGTGATTTCACGCCGGTGGTGATGGCGGTCATCGTGCCGGCCGAGTCCGGTGTCTGCGAATCGACGTTGTAGGTCTTGCTGAATGCAGTGGCCGGGAAACGTTCCCAGGACAGCAGGTTTTCCTCGCCGGGATTGCCCTTGCGCTGCCCTTCGAAGATGCGCGCGGCCGCGACCGTGGTCAGGCTCATGCCATCGCCGAGAAACAGGATGACGTTCCTGGCCTTGCCGGCCATGGCACCGTTGCCTGCCGCCTGGGCGGCGCCGCTGCGGTACCACCATTGGGGCGTTTCGCCATCCGGATGGGCGACAGCCGGAACCGCGACCGTCAGGCCGGCGGGGGCCGAAGCCTGTGGCGTACTGGCGCAGGCGCCCAGCAGCAGGGACGCCGCCGTGGTGGCGAGCAGGGTGGTGGCACGGATCATGGGCAGGGAGCTCTCACGAAGCATAACGGGCGTTCATTATGCCGGTCCGGGGAAGGCATGCCGATGACACGCTGATTTGCCCGGTAGCGGGTCGTCGCCGCGCGCTGCATGAGCTAATGTGCCCGCATCGTTCCCTCCCCCTGGATATTCCATGAAGCTGGTCTCTGCCTGGCTGCGCATCCCGTTCTGGCAACGCGTGGTCGGTGGCTTCGTCCTTGGTGCCCTGGCCGGTTGGCTGATGGGCCCGGCCGCCGAAACCTGGTTCGGGCCGCTGGGCGACCTGTACGTCACGCTGATCAAGATGATCGCGGTGCCTCTGGTGTTCTTCGCGGTCATCAACGCGATCTCGTCGCTGCACGGGCAGAAATCGGTGGCCGCGCTCAGTGGCCGCACGTTCCTGTGGTTCGTGATCACCGCCGCGCTGGCAGTCGGCATCGGCCTGCTGGTGGGCACGGTGCTGCAGCCGGGCACCGGCGGACTGCAGCTTTCCATGGCCGGCAACTATGTGCCCCGCGAAGTCCCCAGCGTGGTGCAGGTGCTGCTGGACGTGGTGCCGTCCAACGTGTTCTACGCATTGTCGGGTATCGGCACGCGGGTGAACGCAGCCGGAGAAACCGTGCTGGCGGCCGGCCGCGGCTCGATCCTTCCGGTGATCTTCTTCGCCGGGCTGGTGGGGTTCGCCATCGTCAGGCTGGGCGAGAAGGTCGGTGATGCGCGACGCCTGGTCGGGCAGATGAGCGACATCATGATCCAGGTGACGCGCTTCGTGCTGGAAGTCACCCCCATCGGCACCTTCGGCCTGATCGCCGGCCTGGTCGGCAGCTACGGTTTCGAGAAGCTGTTGCCGCTGGGCAACTTCGTGCTGGCGCTGTACGTCGCCTGCGCGCTGCATATCGTGGTGGTGTACAGCGCGCTGCTGTTCGCGCATGGCCTGAACCCGCTGAAATTCTTCCGTGGCGCCGCACCTGGCATGCAGGTGGCGTTCGTCAGCTCATCCAGCTTCGCGGCCATGCCGGTCGCGCTGCGTTCCATCACCCACAACCTGGGCGTGAACAAGGATTACGGTGCATTCGCGGTACCGCTGGGGGCGAGCATCAAGATGGATGGGTGTGGCGCCATCTATCCAGCGCTGTGTGCGGTGTTCATTTCCCAGTACAGCGGCGTGCCGATGTCGCCGGAGCAGTACCTGATCGTGCTGATCGCTTCGGTGCTGGGCAGCTTCGGCACCGCTGGCGTTCCGGGAACGGCCGTGGTGATGGCCACGGTGGTGCTGAGCGCTGCCGGCCTGCCGCTGGAAACCATCGGCTATCTGTATGCGATCGACCGTATCCTGGACATGATGCGCACGATGACCAATGTCACCGGGCAGATGCTGGTGCCGGTTCTGGTGGCGAAGGAAACCGGCCTGCTGGACAAGCAGGTCTACGACAATCCGTCCACGAACGTAGGCGTGGACGACGCCGACCCGGAGCCCGGAACGCGGTAAAGGCGCTCGAAGCCGACATGCGCTGGAGCCGACCCATGTTCGGCTTGATGGGGTAAGCGACGTTGCGCTGCACGACACGGCAACGCAGACGATCCTGGATCGACGCTACCCGGAATCAGACGCTGCAACGCGGTAGAGCCGACCCATGGTCGGCTTGATGGTGCGGCGACGTTGCGCTGCACGACACGGCAAGGCAAGGCAGTCGATCCTGGATCGACGCTACCCGGAATCAGACGCTGTAATGCGGTAGAGCCGACCCATGGTCGGCTTGATTGTTTAGCGACGTTGCGCTGCACGACACGGCAAGGCAGTCGATCCTGGATCGACGCTACCCGGAATCAGACGCTGCAATGCAGTAGAGCCGACCC
>JAEZCF010000170.1 GCA_023430045.1 Pseudomonadota bacterium
ATCCAGGGCCGGCGTCGATGGCTTCATTCATGGACAGCGCATGCGCGCTGCCCGCGGCGAGACGTCAGGCGGCCTGCGCGGCCTTCGCGTTGCCGCCGCCCTTGGCGATCAGCGTGAGCTTCTCGTCGGTGGCCTTCTCTTCCTGCAGCGTTTCCAGCAGCAGGGGCAGGGCGTCCTTGTAGCCCAGCTGCTTGGCGAGTGCCGCAATGGTGCCGTAGGAGGCGATCTCGTAGTGCTCGACCTTCTGCGCGCCACCGATCAGCGCCGCATCGCGCACGGGCCCTTTTTCGATGGCGTCGATCACTTCCTTGCCTTCTTCAACCAAGCCTTCCATCGCCGCGCACTTGATGCGCTTGAGGCGGATGCCGAGCACCTCGACGACCTGGTCGATGCGCTCGATCTGGCCCTGGGTTTCCTCCAGATGGGTTTCGAATGCAGCGGAAAGCTCCGGGTTCTCGGCCGCGCGTGCCAGGCGGGGGAGGGCTTTGGTCAGCTGCTTTTCGGCGCTGTAGATGTCGGACAGTTCGTGGATGAACAGGTCTTCGGCGGTCTTGATGGCCATGTGCGGGCTCCGTGTGTGCGGGAGACTGAACACTACGGTGCGGCGGGTTGAAAGCAGGCGCAGGTGCAGTGAACACCTGATGCAGACGAGGCGCGGTTTGCATGCACGGCCGTCACCCTGTCTGCCGGCGCGAACGGCGTCAGCAGGGACGCGGGCGATGACCCCGGACGTAGCTCTCAGGGCACAGCGCAAGCAGCTCGCATTCTGCGGCGTCGCCCAGTTCGTCGCAGGCCAGCAGCAGGCCGCGCATCAGGTTCTCATCCAACATCCTGAGCTCGCGGCCCTGTTGCCGGGCATCGCAGGCGGCATCCATCACGGTGGTGATCGCCGCGACGCCATGCAGCTTGCGCAGCGCCGGCGCCAGTGAGCAATGCGGGCAGTCGGCCGGATCCACTCCGTACCGATGGGCCGCATGGGCCTCGGCGGACGCCTGCAGGCGGGCAAGACGGATGACGCGCTCGATGCCTTCGCCCTCCATGCGGTCGGGATAGGGGGAGCGGGCGGGGCGGGATTTGTGCATCGGCGACCTCACAGCACGGGGAAGCCACCCGCGCCGAAGCGCGAGGTGGCGGACGGTGCGGGTTGCAGTACCGGCGAGCAAACCAAAAAATTCCGGCGGATCAGGGATCCCCGCGCACCGTCCGCCATGGAAATCATGCGGACGACACATTTTCCGCCGGGCCCAAATGGGCAGCAACAGAAGGAATTGGTTTTACTCGATCGGGACTGCAATCCCGGCTGACGTTCTTCGCGCCAGTCGGGGCCATCCTGCGTGGGACAGGTCGTGCAGTACATGAGGAAAACTGCGTTTCGTGACGCCTTTCTGTCGCGTCCAGCGGTCCTCACATACGACACGCGCTCATGCGGACAACAGGCTCGATCCGACGTGTTGCCGGCATCTCAACGCCGGATGCGTCGGCCACCCCATGGTAGAGCCGGTCCATGACCGGCTGAGCAGCCGCGCGGAAGGTCATCCGCAAAAGGCATCCACGTCGCAGTGCCCTGCGGGGCTACTCCGCCGCTGCCTGCAGCAATGGCCTCGGGGCCTGGCACGGCGGTTGCATCACTCTCTGCACGAAACAGGGAGATGGACATGGATGTCAGGATCATGGCGATGGTACTCGCGCTGGTAGCGCTTCCCGCCGCTGCACAACAGGTACGCACCGCCACCGGCCCGCAGCCTGCGGCCAACCATTACCAGGCACGCAGGATCCCGGCGTTGGGTGCCGAGCCGCTGCAGTGCGAACAGCACAGGCTGATACCACATATCTACCTGTATTGCCGTGATCTCGAACGTGTGGTGCTGCAGGGCAATGCACGGCAGTTCGGTGCGCCGCAGCCTTCGGCCAGCATCACCACCGCACCCGCGATGGGCAGCGCCGAAGCGAAACGTCTGGGCATGGCCTGCATCGGCGGCTCCGTCATGCGCAGGCTTACCAACGGCTGGGAGCAGATGCGCGACCAGCAGAACCGATGGTTGCGATGCCGGGAAGGCTGAGCAGGATTCATTCCCCCATCTTCACCAGTTGCGGCCTGCCTCCGCCCCGGTACGGATCGTAGGTCGGCATCCTGTAGTCGTTCACCTTCAGCGGCCGGCCACAGTTGAAACTGGCACCACCATGCCCGCGCGTCGGCGGGTAGCCTTCGCCGCCCGGGCAGCCGGCCTGGCTGAGGGCCACGTCCAGCGATGGATACCACGACAGCAGATTCTGCAGCGGACCCATGCACTGGTAGGTGCCGGCATCGCTGGCCTGGCACCAGGCCTTGGCGGGGCCATGATCCGTCGCTGCCGGGGTGACACGGGGCGTGGCGGACACCGATGCAGGAGCCGTTGCGGACGCCTCCTGCCCGCGGGTCGTGTTTACCGAAGAACGCATCACCCGAAGGCGTTCGGCGGCAGCCGCCTGTTCGCGTGCGTGCTCCAGCCGTCTACGCTCAGCGGCCACATTGGTTCGAAGGGCGGCCTCGCGTGACTGTGCCGCGGGGTCTGCCGCCGCCGCGGCGCTGCCGGTGGCACGTTGCCCGTCCGCTCCCGCAACGGGACCTGCGCTGGCGGCCGCTCCCGCGCCTGTCGTCGCGCGTCCACCTGCGGTCTGCCGTGCGGCCGCCTCCGCCTGCTGTTCCCGTTCCCTGCGGACGCGTTCTTCGGCGAGCCGCTGCGCCTCCTGTTCGCGTCGGCGCTGGCGGTCCACCGCTTCCGCTTCGCGACGCACGTTGGCCAGGAACTGCTGCTGCTGTGCGTCCTGCTGCTGTTTCATCGCCATTTCGCTGGCCAGGGTACCGGTAAACGCCTCCAGCACGTTGGCCAGTCCACCCGTGGACACCGGCGCGGGAGGATCGTCCTGCCAGTCGCCGTCATCGTCGTTGAAGGCGGCTTCGCGCTCCCTCGCGTTGCGCAGTTCGTCCTGTCGGCGGGCGGCGGCCTGTTGTGCGTTGATGCTGGATTCCCGGCTCTTCTCCATGCTTCGCGCCAGGGCCGCCAGTTGTTCGTCGCTCAGCTGGCGCGGCGCGGTCTGTGCCAGCAGCGCAAAGGGAAGCATCAGCAGCAGAATGGAGGACACGCTGCGCATGGTCAGAATCCCGTGCCCGCAGACGCGTCGCAGCTGGCCTGCAGGAAGCGCATCGCATATTCGATACGATCGGCGAGGGCGACATCCTTCGGCTCGAAGCCGACCGCTTCCCAGCCGCCGCTGGTGCCGAATGCGGAGGTCACCGCTGCGTAGACCAGGTAGGCCTCGCCGGTGCCGCCGCTGCTGACCTGCCGCTGCACGCTGGCCTTGCCCCAATGGATGTAGCGGGGCACCGGAAAACCTCCCTGCGGCAGGCGTAGTTCGGTCCGGTCGCCCATGTTCCAGCGCTGCCCCTGGGCGCGCACGCCGAGCGTTCCACCGATATCGGTGATCCGGGTGACGCAGGGGTTCGTCCTTCCCGTTTCGTCGATCGCATCGATCGACTTCTGCCAGTATTTCAGCAACGCAGGATCGCCGTCGAACCTCGCAAAGCCGCCGACCACATAGGCCGGATACGCGCCGGAGCCGCCGCCCTCATTCAAGCCCTGCAGGAACGCCTGCGCCCCCTCCACGGTCTGTCTGGCGGCCTGTGCCCCGGCCGTTGCCGTGGCTGCCAAGCTGCAGCCCAGCAGAAGAATCATCGTGATCGGCTTCATGTCGGTCATTTCAGTGGATCCGGTTTGTCGTTGTCGTTCTGCCGCGCACCGGTTTCCAGTTCCGGCGCGGCACGTGTGCCGTTGAATGGGCTGGAACCAAAGCGGAACGCCAGCCCCAGGTAATACGCCGGCTTGTACGTGGTGGTTTCCAGGTCCGTGGTAAGCTGCTGCGGCACGATATCGCCCTCGCTGTAGCGGCCGGACAGGCGCTTCACCTGCCGGTAGGACAGGCCGGCGGTGACCATCACGTTGTTTCCCCAGCCGACGCCGTAGCCCAGGAATACGTTGGGATTGGATTTGTCCAGCCCGATACCGGCAGCCATGCCGCCGAACGCAACACCGTTGTGCCACGCCAGTGGAGTCAGCCAGCCGGCAGTGTGCGTGGGCAGGTACATGAAATAGACCGACGGCGCGAGCACCGAGCCGTCACTGTCCCGTTTCCGCGTCACCTGGTAGTCCGTCACCGCGCCGGCATCGTTGCGGCGCTCACGGGTGTAGTAGAGGCGGTCGTCATCGTCGATGAAGTTGAACCCGTACATGACGATCCATTGGCCTGCGGTACCGCCCTTGCCGATGTAAGTCACTGTGCCGCCAACCGGCGTCTTCTTCCCGGACGTCCCGACGCGGATCACCTGCACCACGACCTTCTCGCCGGGCGCGACGTGCAGCGGTTGTTCGATATCCAGACGGATTCCGTTCGCGACCTTCTGCTGCAGCCTGGCCGATGTCGTGGCGCTGCAGGTTCCTGCGTCAACCAGCGCCTGCGCCTCGCGGATGAAATCGGCATGGCGTTCGGCGACGGCCTGCTCGGTGTCGGCCTCCAGCACATCAGCCATCCGGCGCTGCAATGACGTCTCACAGTCCGGTGCCCGGGGAAGGGCACCTGCACCGGGTGCAGCGGCCGGAGCGGGTGGGGGGAGCATGCGCCACGGATCCGGCAGTGGTTGCACCAGCTCGGTTATCGACGCGCTTCGCTTCACGTCCAGCAGGTAGTCGCTCGCGGTGGGAACCACGTTCTGAAGTCGTATGGTGTGGTTGCCCGATGCCACGCGTACTTCTGCGGCGTCGAACGCAGGCAGATCAATCGTCTGCATCTGCTGTGCCGATGCCGTGGGCATCCAGGCCAATCCTGCGCAGCCAAGCACGAGAGCCTGCAGCGCGGCACGGCCTCTTGTGTCACTCGTCGACCGGCCAGCGTCCCTTTCGCGGTTCATCCGATGCGCTCCTTGAGTATGCGGTCCCGCGCACGTTGCCCATCAGCGGGCGGCGGGCCCCTGGTGCCGGCCGACGGGTTGATTCCATATGGGCACTATTGCCAGCGCCGCCGATATCCGGATACTTCCAAAC
>JAEZCF010000065.1 GCA_023430045.1 Pseudomonadota bacterium
GCGGTTGTCCGTCGATGGCCGAGAGGTCGCGCGCGCGGAAACCACCGGCGACTACGATGCCGCGCTGGACCAGCTCGGCCTGGCCGGCCGGGTGATGGCTCCCTACCAGGTGCAGAGCCGCTACAACTTCCTGCGTGGCAGTGATTTCCAGCATATCCGCGTCTACGACCGCATGCTCGATGCGCCGTCAGTGGCTGCACTGGCGCGCGGCAGCTCGGCCACCACAGCCGTTGCGTTGCCCGCCGATGAACGTGCATGGCGGCATCGCTTCGGTTGGGAAGGAGCCGCGCCGCCGGCGCTGGCGGCGGCCGGCACGCGCATCCGCAAGGTGGAATTCGCCGATACGAAGGACCTGAAACAGTGGATGTGGAAGGCCACCGACGGCATTGCCGAAACCACCTGGCCCGGCGTCTACAACCGTTCGCGGTTGCCGGGCCGCAACGACTATTTCCAGCTGCCGGACTGGAATACCTACGTGGAGGGTGGCCAGCACCTGGACCTGACCCTGCCCGAGGGCGAAACGGTGAACCGCGTGGAGCTGCGTGGCGCGGCCTTCGGCACTCTGGCCCATGGCGCCGACGCGGCCGGCGCCACCAACGTGCTCATGCAACGGCCGCGCGGCGCGGTGCGCAGCGTGGACGATATTCCTGCCACTCAGGGTGGCGTGCTGCGCTTTTCCAACGTGGAACAGGAAACCCCGATCCAGGAGATCTGGGCGTATCACGTGGAGGAAGGCGCCGAGCCGGAAGGAAGCGTCAAGCAGACCTATTCCATCGACAGCCAGGCACTGCCGGACTACACCAACCTGGATGCGCTGCGCCACTACATCGACGGCCGTTATCCAGAGGCCGAGCGCAGCACGGTGATGGCCCTGCCCAAGGGCGCCGGCTCGCGGCGCCGCAGTGCCGGCAGCCTGCCGTCGCATCCGCGTCCTGTCGTCCACGTGCTGGTGCCTTCCGGCGTCGGTGATGCGCCGGCCAACCAGCCGCTGATCCGCAGCTGGGCGCACAGCTGGGAGAACATGCATGACGGCCTGGACGGCGTGGCCATCGACCTGCCGGCACTGGACCTGCCGGCCACGCATGATGGGCTGATCCCGCTCAACATCCGCATCAAGGATCCGATCTGGCCGGCACGCGACATGATCGATGTATCGGTCTCGGTGCAGCCGGGCCAGAAGCGCACCGTGTTCCTGGACCTGCGCGACCGCATCCTCACCGCCGACAGCCTGTGGCTGAGCATCGCCTCGGCGGCGCCTGGCTTCGATGCACAGGCACTGGACGGTGCCGAGATCCGGATGGTGTTCAAGCCGCGTGCCGAAGCGATCACCGAACACGTCGCCGACCGCTTCAACCAGGTGCGCGACAACTGGGGTTTCCTGGTCGAGGAACACACCACCTCCAAGCGCCAGCGCCTGTATGCACGTGTGTATGCCGACCTCAGCGACCTGCTGCGGGTGGACCCGGACCATGAGCTCGGCCGCCTGTACTGGAATTACATCAGCTACAACAGCCAGGGCCGGCCGCCGTTCAAGGCACCACAGGTGCCTGCCGGCGTACCCGCCTGGGCATTCAACCAGGTGCAGGACCTGAAGTACGCAAGGCGCTTCGTCGACTGGTGGATCGACAACCGCCAGGTGGACTACGGCGATTTCGGCGGTGGCATTTCCGATGATTCCGACCTGACCCAGCAGTGGCCCGGGCTGGCGTTGATGGGCGTGCAGCCCGACCGCCTCAATGCATCGCTGACCGCGCTGTCCGATGCGGTCTACCGCAATGGCATGTTCAGCCATGGCCTGAGCACCATCGAGACCGACGAACTGCATTCCTACGAGGAAGGCATCAACGCCAACAGCGCGATGCTGTACCTCAACTGGGGCGATCCGCTGACCCTCGAACGTCTGATGGAAACGGTGAAGGCCTTCGACGAGAAGATCATCCTGCGCAACCCGCAGGGCCATCTGCTGTTTTCCAGCAACTGGTTCGGCGGCAACAAGGTGTATCGCGAACCGAACTGGCAATGGCAGAAGCCCTACTCGTTCCCGGTGCTGCACCCGGCTTTCCTGCTTGGCCAGTACAACGCCGACCCCACCGGTCGCAGGCTGGTCACCGGCTTGGCCGACGGTTATCTCGCCCACGCCTACACCGACGACACCGGCCGCTGGACACTGCCGAACGAGATCAACTGGGCGACCGGACAAACCCGCGGCGGCGAGCTCAACAAGGGCTCCGGCAGCGGCGACATCATGCACACCTTCTGGGCGGCCTGGCGCTGGACGGGCGAGGACAGGTACCTGCAGGCGCTGGATTACCGCGTCCAGCGCGGAGGTCCCGGCGCGTTGGCCAACCTGGGCGAGAACTATGTCGAGGTGCTGGGCCGGCAGCAGGACTGGTACCCGACGCTGACCGCCGACGCCGATGCGGGCAAGGGGGGCTTTGCCAATGTGATGGCATGGCAGGCGACCGGCGACATGAAGTACATCGCCTCGCTGCATGCCGACGGCATCCAGGCCAAGGCGCAGCGTGAGTACATGAACACCGAAGGCCACTGGTGGTCGGACCGCGTGGAAGCACCGAGCGAGTTCCTGCAGCGGGCGCGCCTGGGCGGGATCGCCCTCAAGCGCAACCAGAGCTGGCCGGGGCACACGGTGAGCTGGCGCTTCGCGCAGGATGGCGATGCCGAGCAGGTGGGCCTGCTGGTACACGCGCCCTCGCGCGAACGCTTCACCGTGACCAGCCACAACCTTGGCAGGCGGGCGATCGATGCCGACATGACCGGCTGGAACGTGGCCAGCGGTACCTGGCGCGTGCGCAGCGGCGTGGATGCGGACGGCGACGGGCGAATCGATGGACGGGTACGCGAGCGCGAGGTGGTGCTGGAGACCAGCGCCAGCACGCCATTGCAGTTCCAGCCGGGAAAAACCGAAGTGTTCGAGTTCAGCCTGCTGCAGGCCGGTACGCCGGTGGAACAGCGTCCGGACCTTGGCGTGGGCAGGGGCGATGTCCGCGTGGATGGGCGGCAGGTGCATGTCACCGTGCACAGCCTGGGCCACGTGGGCACGGGCATGGGCGTGGCGGTGCTGGAAGACGCGCGTGGCCGGGAGATCGCGCGGACGGAGATTCCCGCGCTGGATGCCCCGGCTGACCTGCTGCCGAAGACAGCCGTGGTATCACTGCCCCTGCCCGCTGGCGACCGCAGTGGCCTGCGCGTGCGCGTGATGCTGGCCGACGATGGCGAAGAGGTGACCCGCCTGAACAACAGGATGGACGTGCCGCTGTGACATCCATACGGTAGTGCCGGCCGCTGGCCGGCATCGTCGTGGAGCAGCGCGGCCGCTGGCCGGCAACCTTCTGGACCACCCGCACCTAGGCCGCGTCGGTTTCCATCCACTTCACCCGGCGCTGGTACCAGCCAGCACCCAGGGGATCGAACACCGCACTGCGTTCCATCGGCGCCTGGTAGACATGGACCGATACCGCGATCTGGCGATCGCTGGCGTTGCGCAGCATATGGTGTTCATGCGGCGGGATCAGGCAGCCAGAGCTACCGCGCACGCCGTACTGCGCTTCCTGCGCCGCGAAGCGGAAGCGCTCGCCATCGCGTTCCAGCAGCGAATACGGCGTCACGATCAGTTCGCCCTGCCAGACGCCTTCCACGCACCACAGGTCATCGTGGTCGTGCAATGGAGTGCCCTGACCGGGGCCCCAGCACATGGCGATCACGCTGTAGCCCAGATCGGCGCTGCGGTGCAGTTCGCGGCGCGCGTAATGACCGTCCAGCGGGCGTGACACGCAGGCAGGCAGGATGATCTGCGGATCGGCGATGGCCTCGCGCAGCACCTTTTTCAACGCGCGTGTAACCGCCTGCGGATCGCCCAGGCGTACCGCTGTGTCCATCGCGTCGATCAGGCGCTGCCGTCCGCAGAACAGCAGTGGTGCAGCTGTTTCTCCCATGCAGCCAGTCTATGGAACTGCGGTTAAGAGAATGTTCGATGCTCCAGGATTGTCGAGATGACTGCGTTTTCGCCGTAAATGGCTGCTTTAAATACAAGATATCCGGTTGTTGACGACAGATCCTGAAATCCAGGCGGCTCAGAACGAGCCGCGCTGGATGAAGGGTGCCTGCCCGTACAGTTCGCGCTCGCCACCGCGGGGGTCATCGGCCTGCTGGCTGGGGTGATCGAACAGCATCGTTTGCCGGCGCGGCAGGCTGTACGGCTCCCAGCGCGGCACCCCGGCATGGTTGGGATCGCCATGGCGGGCGAAGGCGATCAGCGCCCCGCTCATCGTCGCAGCGACCCTGCCGGCGGCTTCACCGGTACCGGTGCGTGATCCCGGCTGGGCGATGTTGTCGAACACCAGCGGAATATCCAGGGTGTGGAACGCACCGAACTTTCCACCGTCCAGTGGCGAGCCCCAGTCCAGCTGATAGGCCCAGGTGGGTGCGGCACCCGGCGCCTGGCGCGCGCGGGCGTCCAGTTCCTCCACCGCACCGCGCCAGGAGCGCCCGGCGGTGGTGGCGGCGAAGAACACCTGCGATGGCGTGTAGTGCGGATACAGCCGACGGTAGCCGGCGATGATCCTTTCCGGCCGCAGGTCCACGTACTGTTCCTTTTCCAGCTTCGCCGGCAACGTCTCCCAGGTCAGCGCGAAGTTGGCCGGGTCGTTGCCCAGGAACGCGCGCGTCTCGTCGTGGGTGTTGCCGATCACCATGGGGATGTCCGCCGACTGTGCCGGGGCGTGCGGCCAGAACGGGTGCACGGGCAGCACCACGTCATCCAGCACCGGGCCGAAATAAAGACTGGTGTCCTCGATCCGCGACGGGTCGCGTGCATGGGTGGCGGCGAGGAGTTCGGCTGCCGGCAACCGCAGCAGCCCGGCTGCATCGGCGACCGCCACCGCCCGCATCGCGATCGCCGCGCGCTGTGCGGCCGCCCGCGGGCCTGCCGCAGTAACCTGTTGGCCGCTCATCGTCCAGGCACGGTGGAACAGCCCACGCGCGGCGGGCATGGCCATCAGCGTGGCGATCTTCGCGCCACCGCCCGACTGGCCGAACACGGTGATGTTGTCCGCGTCCCCGCCGAACGTGGCGGCATGTTCGCGCACCCACTGCAGCGCCTGTACCAGGTCCAGCTGGCCGACGTTGCCGGACGACGCAAGGCGCCGATCGCCTTGGTCGCCCAGGTACAGGTAGCCGAACACGTTGAGCCGATGGTTGACGGTGACCACCACCACGTCGCCACGTCGGCACAGTGCATTGCCGTCGTACAGCGGATCGCTGCCGGAGCCGTTGTTGAAGCCGCCGCCGTGGATGTAGAACAGGATCGGCCGCCTGCCGCCGTCGCCGAGCGCCGGGGTCCACACGTTGAGGAACAGGCAGTCTTCGCTGCCAGGACCGTCATGACCGCCCTGCGGGGCTGCAGAGCCGTACTCCAGGGCGTCGGCGATGCCGCGCCATGCTGCCTCGCGGCGCGGCGGCTGGAATCGGCAGGCGGCCGTGTCCGCCCCATAGCGCAGACCGCGGAACACGTGGATGCCGTGCTCGCGCTGGCCACGCACGCGACCGCCGCGCACCCGTGCCAGTACCTGCTGGTCGGCGCGGGGGCCCGGCACCGCGAACGCTGAAGGCAGCAGCGAGGCGGTGGTCGCAGCGAAGGCCCAGCGCGTGCTGTCGCGCAGGAAACGGCGACGCTGAAGATCCGCATGTTGGTCGTTCATGGATGAGCCTCCTGGCCGGCCTGCAGCCAGCGCTGCGCAAGGGAGGGCCACAGGGCGGTGGTGGAGCCGGCCTGCGCGCGCGCGCCGAAGCCATGGCCGCCGTGGGCGAAGACGTGCAGTTCGTGCTCCACGCCGTGCGCGACCAGTGCCTGCGCCATCAGCAGGCTGTTGTCCACACTGACCACGTCATCGTCGGCGGCATGCAGCAGCAGGGTCGGTGACGTGTCGTCGCGCACCTGGCGCTGCATGGAATAGCGTGCCACCCGCGTGGCGTCCGCATCCGCGCCCAGAAGGCGCTGTCGCGATCCCGGGTGCGCCTGCCCGCCCATGTCGATCACCGGGTAGACCAGCACCGCGCGGGCCGGGCGCGCGCTGAGCTGATCGATCCCATCGGTGGCCGGATAGGCCGGGTCGTCGAAGCCGGTGGCCAGCCGCGCGGCCACGTGCCCGCCGGCGGAAAACCCCATCACGGCCACGCTGTCGGCCTGCAGCCCGCGTCGCGCTGCCTGTGCACGGATCACCCGCATCGCCCGCTGCGCATCGGCCAGCGCGGCCTGGCGGTCGCGCCCCGCTTCGGGCAGCCGGTAGCGCAGCACGAACAGCGTGTAGCCGGCGCGGGTGACCCATTCGGGTACCAGTTCGGTGCCTTCCCTGTCGATCACCACACGCTGGTAGCCGCCGCCGGGAATCACCAGCAGCGCCTGGCCGTTCGGGTGGGCCGGCGCATGCACCGACATCCACGGCGCATCAACCTGGTCCACGTAGCGGTCCGGCGATTCCGGATCGCTGCTGCGTTCCACCACATGCGGGGCGCGAGGGGTGCCCTGCTCTGCCGGTACCCGCCCCGCTGGCCACAGCGCCACGCGTTCGCCGGCGTCATCGACGACTACCGGCGCCTCCACTGGGACCGCGCGCTGCCGGACAGCGGCCGTGGACGGTGTCGACACCGCCGCGAGCATGGACAGGGCCAGGAGATACAGGGGCAATCGCATGTGGCACTAAGCTCCAGGCAGAATGATGGTCGATGGCGGCGGCGCCGCTGCGGCATCTTCTGACGCACTGCACATTGCCAGATGACACCGGTTTACCATATACACCTCATCCGAATGCTGTCGATGCGCAGCGCAACAACGCCAACGGGAGAACCTCCTTGAGCAACGAACTCGGCAACATGGACCTGCCACCGCAACAGGCCGGCGACGATGCCGCCATTGCCGACGCCTTCACCAGCGCGCGTCGCACCGGCGCTTCGCTGCCCGCCTTTCCCGGTGCCATCCCCGCCGACCTGGTCCACGCCTATCGCGTGCAAGACCTCGCCATCAGCCAGTGGGACGACCAGGTAGTGGGCTGGAAAGTCGGCTACATCGCCGCCGAACGTCGCGACGCATCCGGTGACGATCGCCTGCTGGGTCCGATCTTCAAGCGTCGGCTCGAAAATGCTACCGGTGGAACAGTAGTCGACATCGCGGTGTTCGAAGGTGGTTTTGCCGCCGTGGAAGCCGAGTACGTACTGGAACTGCTGGAAGACGCGCCCGCCGACCAGCTGGACTGGACGCCGGAACAGGCCGAAGCCCTCCCGGCGCGGCTGTACATCGGCGTGGAAGTGGCCAGCAGCCCGCTGGCGACGATCAACATCCTCGGGCCGCGGGTCGTGGTGTCCGATTTCGGCAACAACAACGGCCTGGTGCTCGGCCCGGAGATCCCGGACTGGACCACACGCGACGACAACGAACTGCGTGCGGAAACGCAGATCGAAGGCGCCCTGGTCGGCATCGGCGGCGCGGACCGGCTGCCCGGCGGCCTGCGCACCGCCTTCGCTTTCGCGCTGTCCCGTTCGGCCAGGCGTGGCCGTCCGCTCAAGCGCGGAGAACTCATCGCCACCGGCAACGCCACCGGTATCCATGACATCACCGTAGGCCAGACCGCGCTGGTGCGTTTTGCCGGCTTCGGTGACATTGCCTGCAGGGCCGTACCGGCCGGCTGACCGCCGGCGGCACGGTGGACACGCGCGGGAGGGCGCAGATGATCACACGTAGAAACTTCCTGGCCACCAGCCTCGGCGCGCTCGCCGCGCCCATGGTGGCTGGCTGCAGCCGGTCCAGCGAAACGGGGGCCGCCAGCCACCTGCTGACCGCCACCGATGTGCACGTGGCCGACTACCCCACCGTCACTGCGGTGAAATGGATCGGCGAAACGCTGGAACGTGAAAGTGGCGGCCGCCTGCGCCTGCGCCAATACCATTCCGGCCAGCTGGGCCGCGAATCCGAGGCGATCGACATGGCCCGCTTCGGTGCCATCGACATCACCCGCGTCTATTCGGGCGCGCTCAACAATGCGTTCCCGCTGACCCAGGCACTGTGCCTGCCGTATGTGTTCGACTCGGTCGCGCACATGCGCGCGGCGCTCGATGGCGGCGTCGCCGATGCCGTGCTGCGCGGTTTCGAGAGCCGCGACCTGGTGGGCCTGGCGATCTACGATTCCGGTGCGCGCTGCTTCTACAACACCAAGCATCCGATCATTGAACCGCGTGATCTGCACGGGCTGAAGCTGCGCGTGGCGTCCTCGGACATCTTCATCCAGCTGATGCGGCTGTTCGGCGCCAACCCGACGCCGATGTCGCTGGGTGACACGTTCTCCGGCATGGAAACGCACATGATCGACGGTGCGGAGAACAACATGCGCAGTTTCCACTCCAGCCGTCATTTCGAGGCCGCGCATTACTGGTCGCAGAGCGATCATTCCTACGCCCCGGACGTGCTGCTGATGTCGCGCAGCAGCTTCGAACAGCTGCAGCCCGCCGACCGCCAGCTGCTGCTGGACACCGCGCGTGCTTCGGTGGACGTGATGCGCCAGCAGTGGGATGCCTCCGAGGACGCCGCGCGTACGGCGGTGAAGGAGTACGGGGTGAAGACCAACGACGTCGATCTGGCGGCGTTCCGCAAGGCCGCCGACCCGCTGGTGCGCGAGTACCTGCGCCACCCGGAGCTGGCGGCACTGGTCCGCCGCATACGCGATCTCGCCTGAGGAACTCCCATGACCGATACGACGACGGGCATCGCCCACGTTGAAAAGCATCGCGGACAGCAACTACTGGACCGCATCGCCGACATCGCCATCCATATCGCCGTGCTGGCCCTGCTGGGCCTGGTCGTGGTGCAGGGCTGGCAGGTGTTCGCCCGCTACGTGATCAACGATTCGCCCAGCTGGACCGAGCCGGTGACGCTGCTGCTGCTGAGCACGGCCATGAGCCTGGGCGCGGCCTGTGGCGTGCACACCAACCGTCATTTCGGCTTCTTCCTGCTTGCCGCCTACATGGGTGCCGGCGTGCGCCGGGCGGTCGATACCCTGGTGCAACTAGTGATCGCCGTGCTCGGTGGATTCATCGCGGCATGGGCGGCCGTCCTGCTGCTCGACGGCATGGACATCAAGGCGGCCGGCGCCAACCTTCCGCAGAGCATCAATTACCTGCCACTGGCGATCGGTGGCGTGCTGATGGTGCTGTTCGCGCTCAACCGCGCGTGGCGGGTGCACAGGCCGCTGGTCGTCGTGGCCGAAGACGCTGAAGGAGAACGTTGATCATGGGTATCGCCCTTCTGTTTGCCGTGTTCGCGGTATTGCTGCTGCTCGGCGTGCCGGTGGCCTTTGCATTGGCCGCCGCGGCGCTGGCCACCCTGCTCTACCTGGACATTCCCAGCATCGTGCTGGTCCAGCAGATTTCCGCGGGCACCGGTTCGGCCTCGCTGATCGCCATTCCGTTGTTCATCTTCGCCGGTGAAATCATGATGCGCGGTGGCATCTCCGAACGCCTGATCGCGCTGGCCTCGTCATTGGTCGGCCGCATGCGCGGCGGCCTCGGGCAGGTATCCATCCTGTCTTCGCTGTTTTTCGGCGGCGTGTCCGGCTCGGCCATCGCCGATGTATCGGCGGTGGGCGGCACGATGATCCCGCAGATGGTCAAGCGCGGCTACGACCGCGATTTCGCGGTCAACGTCAGCATCACCGCCGCGCTGGTGGCCCTGCTGGTGCCGCCTTCGCACAACCTGATCCTGTTCTCCGCTGCCGCCGGTGGTGGACTGTCCATCGCCGATCTGTTCGCGGCCGGCATCGTGCCGGCGCTGCTGATGACCGTGGTCCTGATGTTCACCGGTTACGTGGTGGCGCGCCGCCGCGGCTATGGCGTGGAAGCATTCCCCGGCTGGCGCGCGGTGCTGCTGCGCATGGTCTCCGCCCTGCCCGGCCTGGGCCTGGTGGCGCTGATCTTCGTCGGCATCCGCGCCGGCATCTTCACCGCGGTGGAAAGCGCGGCCATCGCCGTGGTGTATGCGCTGCTGGTGACCACCGTCCTGTACCGGCAGCTGCGCTGGCGGGAATTCCTGGACACGGTCATCCATGCCGCGCGCAGCACCGGCGTGATCCTGTTCGTGATCGCCACCGCAGCGGTGTTCGGCTGGCTGCTGGCCTTCCTGCAGGTGCCGACGGCAGCGGTGGACTTCCTGCAGTCATTCGCGCACAGCCAGTTCATGGTTCTGCTGATGATCGTGGTGATGCTGCTGTTGCTGGGTACGTTCATGGACCTGGCGCCGATGATCCTGATCTGCACGCCGATCTTCCTGCCGGTGGCGAGGGCGTACGGCATCGATCCGATCCACTTCGGCCTGGTGCTGGTGCTGACCGGTGGCCTGGGCCTGGTGACCCCGCCGGTTGGCTCGGTGCTCTTCATCGGTACCGCCATCGGCAAGATCAGCGTCGGCGAGAGCATGCGCAGCATCTGGCCGTTCTGGTTCGCCGCGCTCGGCGTGCTGCTGATCGTGGCGTTCTTCCCCGGCCTGTCGTTGTGGCTGCCGCAGCTGCTGCGCGCATGACGCGCGGGGCATCGCGCCGCCGGCGCCTGCCGGGCGAAACCCGGTGTCATCGATCATCCGTTGCGGGAGAGAAAACGATGCAGTCCACGAAAAGCCTGATGCGCCTGCTGGCCACCGGCCTGCTGCTGGCAACGTTCGTCGCGTCCGCCGCTGGACCGGCCACGCCGTGGAAACGCGGCATCGAGAACCAGCGCCAGGCCGACCTGGGCGACGGCACCTACCTCAATCCGGTGTTCGCCGGCGACCGTCCTGATCCATCGGTGCTGAAGGATGGCCAGGACTACTACCTCACCCTGTCCTCGTTCGATGCCTACCCCGGCCTGCCGATCTGGCACTCGCGCGACCTGGTGAACTGGCAACCGCTGGGTCATGCCATCACCAGGAACGTCGGCGCGATCTGGGCCCCGGACATCGTCAAGCATGAAGGCCGCTACTACATCTACTTTCCGGCGCGCACCGGCGACACGCGCAGCAATTTCGTGGTCTGGGCCGACGACATCAAGGGGCCCTGGAGTGAACCGATCGACATCGGCCTGGAGAAGTACATCGATCCCGGCCATGCGGTAGGCGAGGACGGCAAGCGCTACCTGTTCCTCAGCGGTGGCGACTACGTGCAGCTGGCCGACGACGGCCTGAGCGTGGTGGGTACGCCGAAGCATGTCTACAACGGCTGGAAATATCCGGAAAGCTGGGATGTGGAGGCCTATGCGCAGGAAGGGCCGAAGATCAGCTTCCGCGACGGCTGGTACTACATGACCACCGCGGTGGGCGGCACCGCCGGCCCGCCGACCGGGCACATGGTGATCACCGCACGCTCGCGTTCCATCCATGGTCCGTGGGTGAACGCGCCGAACAATCCCATCACGCGCACGCGGTCAGCGGCCGAGCCGTGGTGGTCGCGCGGTCATGCCACGCTGATCGAAGGCACCGACAGCCGCTGGTGGATGATGTACCACGGCTACGAAAATGGTTACTGGACGCTCGGACGGCAAGCCCTTCTGGAGCCGATCGAGTGGACCGCCGATGGCTGGTTCGTGGCCCGCGGTGGCGATCTGGGGCAGCCGCTGCGCAAGCCGGCCGGCGAATCGGTGGGTGCGCATGGCATGGCGCTGTCGGACAGCTTCACCGGCAATGCCCTGGGAGCGCAGTGGTCCTTCTACAATCCGGCCCAGGACGAATACCGACGGCTGGCGTTCACGGACAAGGGCCTGGTGCTGCAGGGCAAGGGCGAAATCCCGCGCGACAGTTCGCCGCTGACCGCGATCGCCGGCGACACCGCCTACCAGTTCGAGGTGGAGATGCAGATCGCCCCGGGCGCGGTCGGTGGCGCATTGCTGTTCTACAGTGACCGCCTGTACGTGGGTGTCGGCAGCAACGGCGAGCAGTTCATCATGCACCGCTATGGCGAAGAGCGCCCCACCCGGTTGTCGGCCAGCAACAAGGGCGGCAGGCTGTGGCTGAGGGTCACCAACAACCGCCACATCGTCACCGTTCATTCCAGTACCGATGGCCGGACCTGGCAGAAGTACCCGGTTCAGATGGAAGTGTCCGGTTACCATCACAATGTGGCGGGCAGGTTCCTCGCCCTGAAACCGGCCCTCTACGCGGCCGGCGACGGCGCGGTGACCTTCCGCAACTTCCGCTACCGCGCGCTCGATTGATCGCGCGGCTGGACCACCCTGGACTCATCTGGTTCCCGACATGTCAGTGCGCAACAAGAACGACGCCACTTCGCCGGTGTTCGCCAAAGGCAAGGCCGCCACGATCAACGACATCGCACGCCTGTCGGGTGTCTCGAAGAAAACGGTCTCAAGGATCATCAACAACTCCCCGCTGGTGCGCAAGGACACGCGCGAGAAGGTCGAGGCGCTGATGCGTGAAGTCGGCTACACGCCGGATCCGCTGGCGCGCGGGCTGGCATTCCGGCGCTCGTTCCTGATCGGCATGGTGTACGACAACCCCACCGCGCAGTACATCGTGGACATGCAGTACGGTGCGCTGGACGCGCTGCGCGGGTCCAGCTTCGAGCTGGTGGTGCATCCCTGCGACAGCCGCAGCCCGGGCTACATCGATGGCGTGCTGCGCTTCGTGCAGCAGCAGAAGCTGCACGGGGTGATCCTGGTGCCGCGTGCGTCCGAAGACCAGGCACTGGCCGATGCGCTGGAAGAAATCGGCTGCCGTTTCACCCGCATTGCCGCGCTGCCGCTGGATGAAACCTCGCAGATGGTGGTCACCCATGACCGCGATGGCGCTGCCGAGGCCGCAGACTACCTGCTCTCGCTCGGCCACCGCGACATCGCCCTGGTCACCGGTCCCAGCGCCTACCGCTCCGCGCACGAGCGCACGTCCGGTTTCATCGAGGCGCTGGCCAAGCGCGGCATCGAGCTTCCGAAAGAGCGCATCGTCGAGGCCGGTTACACCTTCGAATCCGGTGTCGCCGCCGCCGAGAAGCTGCTGCTTGGCAAGAAGCGGCCGACCGCGATCTTCACCGGCAACGATGAAATGGCCGCAGGTATCTACAAGGTGGCGCTGCGCGCGGGCATCAACATCCCGCGCCAGCTGTCCATCATCGGGTATGACGACAGCCCGCTGGCATCGCGCCTGTGGCCATCGCTGACCTCGGTGCGACGGCATACCCGCGACACCGGACGTACCGCCGCGGCGATGCTGATCCAGCCCGACGGCCAGCCCGCGCTGCAGATCGCCAGCGTGCGTCCGCACCTGATCGTGCGCGATTCCTGCCAGCCCCCCGAAGACTGAGAAGGCATCCCGGCCAACGGTCGGGATCACTGGCTCGCAGATCACAGACCGGCCGTCGTGACTGTTCACCCGACCGACGGTGCGCTGCAAAATGACACCGGTGTCCAAGGTGGCTAGAATGCCTCGGAACCGCGCCGTGGCCGATCCGTCGGCCCGCCCCCTGCTCTGGAGATGCCATGTACTGCAAGACCCACTACGCCACCCATCCCGATGCCATCAAGGGCGCCAGCAATGACGCGCTGCGCGACCTGTACCTGCTCGATGGCCTGTTCAACGCCGACGCGGTGACCCTGAAGTACACCCACTACGAGCGCTTCGTGCTCGGTGGCGCGGCGCCGGTCAACGGCCCGGTATCGCTGCCGAAGCAGACCGAGCCGGCCTCGGCCGCCGGCCATGCGTTCCTGGAGCGTCGCGAGCTCGGCGTGATCAACGTCGGCGCCGGCAGCGGCACCGTGACCGTGGACGGTACCGAGTTCAAGCTGGGCCCGAAGGACGGCCTGTACGTGGCCATGGGCAGCGAGGAGGTGGTGTTCGCCTCCGATGATGCCGCCACGCCGGCGCAGTTCTATCTGGCGTCCACCCCGGCGCACGCGCGCTTCGAGACCAAGGCACTGTCGATCAGGGATGCCGTTGCCCTGGATCGCGGTGCGCTGGAAACCAGCAACGAGCGCACCATCTACCAGTACATCGTGCCGGCCACCTGCCAGTCCTCGCAGCTGCTGCTGGGCCTGACCGTGCTGAAGCCGGGCAGCGTCTGGAACACCATGCCGCCGCATCTGCACGACCGCCGCAGCGAGGTCTACTTCTACTTCGACCTGGGCGCCAACGACCGCGTGTACCACTTCATGGGCGAGCCGGACGCGCAGCGCCACATCGTGATGCAGAACAACGAAGCGGTGGTCTCGCCGCCGTGGTCGATCCACATGGGTGCCGGCACCAGCAACTACGCCTTCATCTGGGCGATGGGCGGCGAGAACCTGGATTACACCGACATGCACGTGCTGGACATCTGCCAGCTCAAGTAAACCCGTCCCGGGACCGCCGGCCATGCTGCCGGCGGCCACCTCTACGCAGCTACAAGGAACGCATCCGCAATGGCTAATCCCTTCAGCCTGGAAGGCAAGGTCGCACTGGTAACCGGTGGCAATACCGGCCTGGGCCAAGGCATCGCACTGGCGCTGGCCGCCGCTGGCGCCGATGTGGCGGTGGCCGGCATCGCCCCGCCGACCGAAACCGTGGAAAAGATCACCGCGCTGGGCCGTCGCTGCCTGGCCGTGGAAGCCAACCTGATCAGCATCGAGCCGGTCGAGCGCGTGGTACGCGAGACCATCGAAGGACTCGGTGGCCTGGATATCCTGGTCAACAACGCTGGCCTGATCCGTCGCGCCGATGCGGTGGATTTCAGCGAGCAGGACTGGGATGACGTGATGAACGTGAACATCAAGTCGGCCTTCTTCATCTCGCAGGCTGCCGGCCGGCACTTCATCGCCCAGGGCAGCGGCAAGATCATCAACATCGCCTCGATGCTGTCCTTCCAGGGCGGCATCCGCGTGCCGTCCTACACCGCCAGCAAGAGCGGCATCGCCGGCATCACCCGCCTGCTGGCCAATGAGTGGGCAGGCAAGGGCGTGAACATCAACGCGATCGCGCCGGGCTACATGGCCACCGACAATACCGCCGCGCTGCGTGCCGATGAGGACCGCAACAAGTCGATCCTCGATCGCATCCCGGCCGGCCGCTGGGGTACCCCGGGCGACCTGGGCGGTGCCGCGGTGTTCCTGGCCTCGTCGGCTTCGGATTACATCAACGGCGCGGTGCTGCCGGTCGATGGCGGCTGGCTGGCGCGGTAAGCCTCCGCGTCCGGTAGTGCCGGCCGCTGGCCGGCAGCTGTTCCGATGTTCAATGCATCCAGAAGGTGCCGGCCAACGG
>JAEZCF010000147.1 GCA_023430045.1 Pseudomonadota bacterium
TCCTGGAAGACGCCAACACGCTGCTCAGCAGCGTGGTGCGTGAACAGCGGCCGGTCACCCCCGCCGGGGAATGGCTGCTCGACAACTACTACCTGATCGAAGAACAGATCCAGACCGCACGACGCCACCTGCCGCGCGGCTACAGCCGGCAGTTGCCGTCACTTGCCGCCGGCCCATCGGCCGGGTTGCCGCGCGTGTATGAGCTGTCGATGCAGGCCATCGCGCACGGCGACGGGCGCATCGACGCCGATACGCTAGGTCGTTTCATCGCCTCGTACCAGTCGCTTGCGCCCTTGAGCCTGGGCGAACTGTGGGCCGTTCCCATCATGCTGCGCCTGGCGCTGCTGGAGAATCTGCGGCGCATGGCAGCCAGGGTGATGCGCGATGGCACGGACCGCAGTCTGGCTGCGCAATGGGCGGACAACCTCAATCGCGCGGCCTCCGACACCCCTACCGATGTGGTCCTGGTGGTTGCCGACATGGCACGGTCCGAGCCCCCCTTGACCGGCGCCTTCATCGCCGAACTGACCCGCTCGCTGCAGGGGCGCGGGGGCGCGTGGGCCATGCCCGTCGCCTGGCTGGAACAGTGGGCTGCAGCGGCTGGGCAGCGCATCGACGAACTGGTCGCGGCCGAGGGGCAGCAGCAGGCGGCCGATCAGGTCTCCATCGGCAACAGCATCGGCAGCCTGCGCTTTCTCTCCACCATGGATTGGCGCACGTTTGTCGAAGAGATGAGTGTGGTCGAGCAGCGGCTGCGGGAAGACCCCATGGGTGTCTATCCGCAGATGGATTTTGGCACCCGCGACGCCTATCGCCACGTGGTCGAGAAGATCGCCCGCGGCAGCCGCGTCGCGGAAGAGCGCGTTGCCACCATTGCGCTGGACCTGGCACGGGCGGCTGGGCCGGTTGAAGGGCCACGCACGCACGTAGGCTACTGGCTGGTCGGCGAAGGACTGCCCACCACCGTTGAAGCGGTGGCCGAAGCAGCACCGCGGCACCGCAAGGCACGGCAACTGGCACATCGCGTGCCGCTTGCGTTGTACCTGCTGCCGATCATCCTGCTGGCGGTGCTGGCCACGGGTGGCCTGCTGGCCACCGGCGTTGGCTCGGTGCCCGTGTGGCTGGCCGCGCTGCTCGGGCTGCTGGTGTTCAGTGAGCTGGGCATCGTCCTGGTGAACTGGACCGCCACGGTGCTGGTCACGCCCAGGCCGCTTCCCAAGCTCGATTTCAGCGAAGGCATCCCTGCCGCCTGCGCCACGGTGGTCGCGGTTCCCTCCATGCTGTCCAGCATCGACGGAATCGACGTGCTGATCGAAGCGCTGGAAGTCCGCTTCCAGGCCAACCGCGATCCTCAGCTGCGCTTCGTGCTGCTGACGGACTTTCTCGACGCCGCGGAAGCCGAGATGCCGACGGACAACACCCTGCTTGCGCACGCGGTGGAGCGGATCGACGAATTGAACAGTCGCTATGCGTCCGAGCGCGGCGACCGCTTCTACCTGCTGCACCGCCCCCGGCACTGGAATCCAGGCGAAGGTGTGTGGATGGGTCAAGAGCGCAAGCGCGGCAAGCTGGCCGCGCTCAATGCCCTGCTCCGCCAGGGCGATGCGGCCGCGTTCATGCGCACCGTCGGTGACACGGCTGCCCTGATCGGCGTCCGCTACGTCATCACCCTGGATTCGGACACGCAACTTCCGCGGGATGCGGCACGCGCATTTGTCGCCACCCTGGCACACCCGCTCAACCGCCCGCGCTTCGATCCTACGTTGCAACGCGTGGTGGAGGGCTACGGCATCCTGCAGCCCAGCGTCGGCACCAGTCTGGGCACGCGCCGCACCTCGCGCTTTGCCAGAATGTTCGGCAGCGAGCCGGGCATCGATCCCTACACGCGCATGGTTTCGGACGTCTATCAGGACCTGTTCGACGAAGGCTCGTTCGTAGGCAAGGGCATCTATGACGTCGAAGCCTTCGAGCATGCGCTCGAGGGGCGCCTGCCCGAGAACCGCATCCTCAGCCACGACCTGCTGGAGGGGTGCTATGCACGCGCTGGCCTGGTCAGCGACGTGCGCCTTTACGAGGATTATCCCGAACGCTATGTCGCCGACGCCAAGCGCCGTGCGCGCTGGATCCGCGGCGACTGGCAGCTGTTGCCGTGGTTGTTGCCGTGGACACCGCGCCCGGGATCAGGTTGGGAACGCAACCGGCTCAGCCTGCTGTCGCGGGGCAAGTTGCTGGATAATCTGCGCCGGAGCCTGGTGCCGATCGCTGCCCTGACCTTGCTGGTGGCGGGCTGGCTGTACGGCGAGAACCCGGCTGCATGGACGGCATGGGTCCTCGCGCTGTGGTTCGCGCCGCCGCTGATAAGCATGCTGCGTGATGCCCTGAGCGTTCCGGATGACACACCGCTCGAGGCGCACTACATCATGGTCGGCCGTGGCACGCTGCAGTCGTTGCTGCGCGCGTCCACCCAGATCGCCTGCCTGCCCTACGAAGCATTGCTGGCCGGTGGCGCGGTACTGCGCACGCTCTGGCGCATGACCATCACCCGCCGCCACCTGCTGCAATGGAACCCCTCCAGCGAAGTCGAGCGTCGCCTCGGCGGCGACCGCGGCGCGGAATGGCGGGTGATGGCGCCGGCATCGCTGCTGGCGCTCGTGCTGGCAGCGGTCGTGGCCAGCGTGCATCCGCAGGCGCTGCCTGTCGCCCTGCCCTTGCTGTTGGCGTGGACCTTCGCGCCCGCATTGATGGCGTGGCTGGGCCGGCCGCCGGCCGCGAGCGTGGCCGAACTATCCGTGACCCAGCGGGCGTTCCTGGGCCGGCTGGCGCGGCGCACCTGGTCTTTCTTCCAGGCCTGGGTACGCGAGCAGGATCACTGGCTGCCGCCGGACAACATCCAGGAGCACCCGTCGCTGGTGGTTGCGCGGCGTACCTCGCCGACCAACATCGGCCTGTCCCTGCTGGCCAATCTGTCTGCGTGGGATTTCGGCTGGCTGCAGCAGGGCGCAGTGGCCGAACGTACGGCCCTCACGTTCGATACGCTGGACACGCTGCCGCGCCACCGCGGCCACTTCCTGAACTGGTATGACACCGAAACCCTGGCACCGCTGCCGCCGCGCTACGTCTCCACCGTGGACAGCGGCAACCTTGCCGGCCACCTGCTGACGCTGCGCCAGGGCCTGCTTGCGCTGGTGGACGCGCCGGTGCTGGCGCCGCACACCTTCGATGGCCTGGCCGATACGCTCGGCGTGCTGGAAGAGGAGCGACAGCGCCATCGCCCCGACGACGCGCAGGTGAGCCAGGCGCTCAACCACCTTCGCCAGCGCCTGGCGTCAACGCGTAGTGACCGCCCGCGCGGCACGGCCCAGGTGCTCGCCCGGCTGCAGGAGCTGGCCGGTCTGGCCGATGCCGTGCTGGCGCAGTGGCCGGCACCGCCATCGCCCGAGGAAGGCGAGCTGCACTGGCCAGCACTGTTCGCCGCCGAATGCCATGCTGCCCAGGCATCGCTCGCCGGCATCCCGGCCGATGCCTTCGCATCCGACGAGGCGCCGGTACCCAGTCTGCGCCAGCTGGCCGACCTGCCCGGTACGGCCGGTGCGGACGCGCGCGCGCGCATCGAGCAACTGCAGAACCTGGCGCACCGCGCCGGGCAGTTCTCGCTGATGGAATACGGGTTCCTGTTCTACCGTAACCGCAACCTGCTCTCGATCGGGTACAACGTCGACGACCACCGCCTCGACAACAGCTTCTACGACCTGCTGGCCTCCGAAGCGCGACTGTGCGCCTTCGTCGCCATCGCCCAGGGCCAGCTGGCGCAGGAAAGCTGGTTCGCGCTCGGCCGGATGCTCACCGAGGTCAACGGCACGCCGACGCTGCTGTCATGGAGTGGCTCCATGTTCGAGTACCTCATGCCGCAGCTGGTGATGCCCAGCTATCCCGACACGCTGCTGGACCAGACCGCGCGGCATGCGGTGGAGGCGCAGATCGTCTACGGCCGTACGCTGAACCTGCCATGGGGCGTGTCCGAGTCCGGCTACAACGCCGTCGATGCCCGCCTGAACTACCAGTACCGCGCGTTTGGCGTGCCAGGGCTGGGGCTAAAGCGCGGCCTGGGCCAGGATCGTGTCATCGCGCCCTATGCCAGCATGATGGCGCTGATGGTGGTGCCGGAAGCGGCGTGCCAGAACCTCCAGGCGATGGAGGAACTGGGCTTCTCCGGGCGCTTTGGCATGTACGAAGCAGTCGACTACACCCCCGCACGGGTGCCACCGGGACAGGATCACGTTCTGCTGCGTTCGTTCATGGCCCACCACCAGGGCATGGGCCTGTTGTCGCTGGATTACCTGCTGCGCGACCAGCCAATGCAGCGCCGCTTCGTTGCCGATGTCGAATTCCAGGCCACCTTGTTGCTGCTGCAGGAGCGCATTCCGCGCATCGGCGTCTTCCATCCCCATGAGGTCGAAGCCCTGGGCGAGCACGCCGCCATGGCCGAGCACGAGACGGCCCTGCGCGTCCTGCGCGATCCGGGTGGCCCGCGCCCGGAGGTGCAGCTGCTCTCCAACGGACGCTACCACGGCATGCTGACCCATGCCGGCGGCGGCTACAGCCGCCACGGTGACCTGTCGCTCACCCGTTGGCGCGAAGACGGCACCACCGATGCCTGGGGTACGTTCTGCTACCTGCGCGACGTGGACAGCGGCGAGTTCTGGTCTGCCGCCTACCAGCCCACCTGCGTGCCGATGGACAATTACGAGGCGATCTTCTCGGACGCCAAGGCCGAATTCCGCGGTGCCCGCCGCGGTTGCGAGAGCCACCTGCAGGTCGCCATCTCCGCCGAGGACGACATCGAGCTCAGGCGCTTGCGCCTGACCAACCGCAGCCGGCGCCAGCGCACGGTGGAGATCACCACCTATGCCGAAGTGGTGCTGGCACCCGGGGCGTCCGACGATGCACACCCGGCCTTCAGCAACCTCTTCGTGCAGAGCGAGATCCTGGCCGCCAAGCAGGCCCTTCTGTGCACGCGCCGGCCACGTTCGCACGACGAAGTGCCACCGTGGATGTTCCATCTGGTCGCGGTGCATGACGCAGATGTCGTGTCGATCTCCTACGAAACCGACCGTGCGCGCTTCCTGGGTCGTGGCAACACGCCGCGGACACCGCAGGCGTTGACCACCGATACCGATCTCTCCGGAACGGACGGCTCGGTGCTCGACCCGGTCGTGGCCATCCGCGTGCGGGTAGTGCTGGAACCGGAGCAGACCGTGCAGCTGGACATGGTGTACGGCATCGGCACAGACCGCCCCGGGTGCGAAGCGCTGGTAGACAAGTACCGTGATCGTCGCCTGGCCGACCGCGTCTTCGATCTGGCCTGGACGCACAGCCAGGTGGTGCGCCGGCAGATCAATGCAAGCCAGGCGGAGGCGTCGCTGTACGAGCGCCTGGCCAGCCACGTGCTGTATGCCAATCCGCTGCTGCGCGCAGGTGCAGGCGTCCTCCAGCAGAACCAAAGAGGGCAATCCGGGCTGTGGGGACACGCCATCTCGGGCGATCTGCCGATCGTCCTTCTCAAGGTCACCGACGCGGAGAACGTGGAGCTGGTCAGGCAACTGGTGCAGGCCCATGCCTATTGGCGCCAGAAGGGACTCCGCACCGACCTGGTCATCTGGAACGACAGCAAGGCTGGCTATCGCCAGGAACTGCAGGACCAGATTCTGGGCATGGTCGCCGCCAGCTCGGAGACGGGCCTGCTCGACCGCCCCGGCGGCATCTTCGTGCGGCCGGTGCAGAACATGAGCCACGAGGACCGCATTCTGTTGCAGGCGGTGGCACGGGTGGTGATCAGCGACGAGGACGGCACGCTGGCCGCACAGGTGACACGCCAGCCCCTTCCCGTTCGACGGATTCCTGCCCTGGTGCCGCAGGCGGAGCAGCAGGAACTGGCACTGTCCATGGAGATGGAGGCCACGCCTGGGCTGCCTGTTGTTGCCGACCACGGACCCGAACCCGGCATGCCCCCGGGCGCCGAGCACGACGACGAGGTGGACGACCCGTGGCCCTTCCTTCCGTACCGCGGCACGGGCCGTTTCGACAACGGCACCGGCAGTTTCAGCGATGATGGCCGCGAGTACGTCGTGGTGCTGCGCGAAGGTGCCCCGACGCCGGCGCCGTGGGCCAATGTGATCGCGAACGCTCGCCTGGGCACGGTCGTCAGCGAGAGCGCACCGGGCTACACGTGGTTCGAGAACGCACACGAATTCCGCCTGACACCCTGGCTCAACGATCCGGTGTCCGACACCGGCGGCGAAGCCTTCTACGTGCGCGACGAGGACACCGGCCGTGTCTGGTCGCCAATGCCGCTGCCGTGCAGGGGCACCGGCGCGTACCGCACCCGCCATGGATTCGGCTACACGGTCTACGAGCATGTTGAAGACGGCATCGTCAGCGAGTTGTGGGTATTCGTCGACGTCGCCGCCCCGCTCAAGTTCTCCGTCCTGCGACTGCACAACCTGTCGGGCAGGCCACGGCGGCTGTCGGCCATCGGCTACGTTGAATGGGTCATGGGTGACCTGCGCCCGAAGTCGCGCATGCATGTGGTCACCGAACGCGACGCGCAGACCGGCGCGCTGATGGCGCGCAACAGCTACAACACCGAGTTCGGCGGCCGGATGGCCTTCTTCGACACCGACGCCGAGGGCTGCGGCTGGACCTGTGATCGCCTTGAGTTCATCGGCCGCAACGGCAGCCTGCATGCGCCGGCGGCGCTGCTTCGCGAACGTCTTGATGCACGGGCAGGTGCGGGCCTGGATCCCTGCGCGGCGCTCCAGGTACCTCTGGATCTCGCCCCGGGCGACCGCAGTGAAACGACGTTCCGCCTTGGCGCGGGGCGAGACCGCGAGGAAACACTGGCGTTGGCACGAAGCCGCCAGGGCAATCAGGAAGCCATCGATGCGCTGGACGCCGTGCGCATCCACTGGCGCAATGTGCTTGCCACGGTGCAGGTACGTACGCCGGACCCAGCATTGGACGCACTGGCCAATGGCTGGCTGGTCTACCAGACCCTGGGCTGCCGCTACCTGGCGCGCAGTGGCTACTATCAGTCAGGCGGCGCGTTCGGCTTCCGCGACCAGCTGCAGGACGCACTCGCCCTCGTACACACCCAGCCGGACCTGACCCGCGAACACCTGCTGCTCTGCGCGGCACACCAGTTCACCGAAGGCGATGTGATGCACTGGTGGCACCCGCCGCAAGGTCGCGGCGTGCGCACCCGCTGTTCGGACGACTACCTGTGGCTGCCTCAGGGCGCATGCCGCTACCTGGAGGTCACCGGCGACGCCAGCGTGCTGGACGAAGTGGTCGGCTTCATCGAGGGGCGCGCGGTGACACCGGAAGAGGAAGGGTATTACGACATGCCTACCCCATCGGTGCAGCGCGGCACACTGTATGCGCACTGTATCGTCGCGCTCGAACGCGGTTGCCGGTTGCTTGGCGAGCGCGGTCTTCCCTTGATGGGTACCGGCGATTGGAACGACGGCATGAACCGTGTCGGCGATCAGCAGCGCGGCGAAAGTGTGTGGCTCGGATTCTTCCTGCATGACACGTTGCGCCGCTTCATCGTGCTGGCCAACGCGCGTGGCGATGCCGACCGTGCACAGTGGTGCCAGGAACAGGCCGACCGACTGCGTCAGAACCTGGAACACCACGCATGGGACGGGGCGTGGTATCGCCGCGCCTGGTTCGACAACGGCGCCCCGTTGGGCTCCTCACAAAACGAGGAATGCCGCATCGATTCGATTTCGCAGAGCTGGTCGGTGCTGTCAGGCGTCGCCACGCCTGAGCGTGCCTCGCAGGCGCTGGATTCGCTGTACACGCATCTGGTGCGAAAGGACGCAAAACTGATCCAGCTTCTGGATCCGCCCTTCGACCAGACCACGGAGGACCCCGGTTACATTCGGGGTTACGTGCCGGGCGTGCGCGAGAACGGCGGCCAGTACACCCACGCGGCCGTGTGGGCAGCCATGGCATTCGCGCAGCAGGGAGATGCGGTGCGTGCCTGGGAGCTGGCCGGCATGATCAACCCCGTCCGTCACACACTGGACCCGGAAGCAGTCCAGACGTACCGCGTCGAACCGTACGTACTGGCGGCGGATGTATACGCCGTGTCTCCGCACGTCGGGCGCGGCGGCTGGACGTGGTACACCGGGTCGGCCGGTTGGATGTATCGCCTGCTGGTCGAATCCCTGCTCGGCATCCGTCGCGAAGGTGACCGCCTGTCGCTTGAACCTTGCCTGCCCGACCACTGGCCGTCGTTCGAATTGAGCTACCGCTTCGGGCGCAGCCGGTATGAGTTCGTGGTGACCCGCACTGCGCAGGATCAGCCGACGCTGCATGTGGATGACGTCCTGCAGCCGGACCTCAGCGTCGTGCTCCGCGACGACGGCCATTACTACCGTGTCGTGCTGGACCTGCCTGCGGTTCCGGGATGAGCCTGCGACACGAAATACAGGCACAGCTGGATGCGCTGGCCGAGATGCTGGACCACTGGGTGACGCGGGTGCGCCATCCAGCACAGTTCTGGCCGCAGTTTGAGGTGCTGGCGGCAGAGATTCTGGACCAGTGCGCGCGCACGGAAAGGGACGAGGTGCGTGCGTGTATCGACGCCATGCTCAAGGATCATGGGCTGAAGCGGCCGTCGGGGCACGAGGGTGATGATCGCGGAGTGGAGTGATGACAGCATTTGCTGCCACGTCCCGTGCCCGCCTGCTTTGTCCATGGACACTCTGCCGCGCCGACGTATACGCAGGCGTGGTTGCCCAGCCCGCCAGTCAGTAGTCCTGTGAGCATGGCCAGCGATCGTCAGCACCAGGGAGCTGCACTCGGCGAAGTGTCCACTATCGGCCAGGAGCGGACATCGACCAGATCTGGAATTAAGCCGTGCCGCGCAGCGGCCTCGGCGTGAATGAATTGTTAGCCTTCAGGTTTCTCAGCTTCACGCATCTTGCTCAACTCTGTTCTGTCACGCTTGGTCCTATCTTGTATCCTTTTTGCGCTGAGCATTGCTGCCATGGCAACAGCCGTGGCTAGCAGAACAGTGAAAGTTGGTGCCAGCACTTCAAATGCATTACCCAAAATGGATGTTGATGGCTTGTCTAAGATTCGAGAGAAGACGGTCATCATTGTGACCATTGCAGCGGTCATACCCAATATGGCGCTCATCCTTGATGCCATGCGACTACGGTAATCGCTCTCTGCGGCCTTGAGTTCGAGTCTTAGGCTGTGCATTTCAACTTGGGCGCGAGGTGGAGTTACGAAATGCGCCAATGTCTCACAGTATTTCTGCTTTGTATCAGATGAAATAAAGCTCGAATCCATTATTTCCTTTATTAGCTCTTCGGCGATCTGCCTTGGCCTGTAAGTGTCCTCGCGGCTAACATTGTAGCGACGGGCAGTTGCATTAAGCAGCGAGTCCAAAACCTGCTCAGAAGGGATGTGGCCTTCCGATATGCCAGGACGAAGGGCATACACAACTTCTCGGTTTACGGCTTCGATCTTCTGAGCGTACTCGCGATTGTCCCTTTTGGAGAAGAGATAACGCGTCACGAGTGTCACGAAGAGGCCGCTGAGAATTCCGCCTCCGATGCCAACGACCCAAGGATTGGTTAGAAGATCCATGGGGGGGGGGGGGGGGGGGGGGGGGGGGGGGGGGGGGGGGGGGGGGGGGGGGGGGGGGGGGGGGGGGGGGGGGGGGGGGGGGGGGGGGGGGGGGGGG
>JAEZCF010000167.1 GCA_023430045.1 Pseudomonadota bacterium
TTCATGGGCGGCCCGGATCATCGCCCGACGCGGCGCCCGGGCCAGGGATTCGTGGGACATGCACGCCTCGTGTCGCAGTATTGCCACCTGCGCCGAAGCGCAAGGTGGCGGGCGATGCGGGTTAGCGTACCGGGCTTTTGAAGGCTAAAACCGGCGGATCAGGGATCCCCTCGCACCGCCCGCCATGGAACTGGCAAGCGATGCATTCTCCGCCGGCGCCCGCAAGGGCATCAACAGAGCAACCACCTTCAAAAGCGACGGGACGCTAATCCCGACTGGTGCACGTACACCAGCGACCCAAGGATGACGCGACGGGCTTTGGGTCGTACATGAGGAAAGATTGAATCGTGGGGAGGGGGCGACATGGGGCTGGTCGCAATCCTGCCGCTAGACACAGAAGCACATGGCTATCGATACGCCGGGCTGAATATATGTACATAAATATGTACATCATCTGACATCCTACACGTATACTGGCCGCATGAAGACAGCCTCGATGTCCGCTTCTACCGCTCCGCGTCGGCCGATGAGCCTGTGCGGATCTGGCTCAAGGACGAGGTCTCTGCCGAGGCGCGCAAGGCTATCGGTGGAGATATCAAGACGGTGCAACTGGGCTGGCCCATGGGCATGCCGCTGGTGCGCAAGATGGATGATCGGCTGTGGGAGGTACGCAGCGCGATTCCCGAGGGAATTGCCCGCGTCATGTTCACCACTGTGAAGCAGGACATGGTGCTGCTGCACGGGTTCGTGAAGAAATCCGAGAAGACGCCAAAGAGCGACATGGCACTGGCGAAAAAGCGTAGGGATGAGGTGATCAAATGAGCAGGAACAAGCACGTCGGATCGAGCTTTGACGACTTCCTTGAGTCTGAGGGATTGCTGGAAGAGTCCGCATCCGTAGCCGTCAAGCGCGTGATTGCCTGGCAGGTTGCCGAAGCGATGAAGGCGGCCAACATCAGCAAGTCTGCTTTGGCAAAGCGCATGCACACCAGTCGTTCGCAGCTGGACCGCGTTCTGGATGAAGCAGACACTGGCCTCACGCTCGACACGCTCAGCCGTGCTGCCACCGCATTGGGCTACCGAATTCACGTTGATCTGGTGCCGCCCAAGCAACAGAGCGGCAAGCGACGAAAGAAGGTATCTGAGCCCAGTACCTGCCTTGCATGAAGCACATCGCACGAGGGAAGCCCAGAAAAGTCGCGGCATTATTCAGCCGAGAGTTGGATGGAGATGCCGCGCGAGCGAAGAAAGCAGGCAAGTGTTTATCACCGACCGCGGCAAGCCTGCGCATGTACTGCTGAGCTTCGAGGACTTTGGCGGTTGAGCACACAATTTCGCGACATTGCCGATTCGCTGGCAATTCCAGCAATTGCGTATATCGAGTTCGACCCAACGTGCGTGAAGATTGGAGCCAGTCGGCTGATCGTTCATGACGTATCTGCTGTACCCATGTGGTGTCCGAGCTGCGCAAAATGCAGCGTGGCGAAGCCGACGCAGTTCGATGGCACGGGCTGAAGACGTTGATGAGGTCGACGCCCTGGACCGTGGCGGGGCGCAACCGCCGGAGCCTCAGGCTCCGAACGACGCCTGTGTCGACCGCTCGTCACTCGCGAACATCGATGTTCCTGCGGCTACTTCGGCACCCGTCACCTCATCCTGCAAGACATCCCAATGTTCGGCGAGCAGACCGTTCTCGACGCGGAAGAGATCGACCCCAACCTGCGGGGTGGGCGCCCAGCCGCGGATACGGCCATGGATGGCAACGAAATTGCCTTCGGCGATCACCATGCCCGGCTCATAGAAAACATCCGAGGACAGTCCAGCAACGAGCGACTGCAGCGCCGCGCGCCCCTGCGGAATGTTCGGATTGTGCTGCACGTAGTCCGGCGCATAGAGGCGGCTGATCGCCGCCGCGTCGCGACGCTGGAAAAGCGCCGTCATCGCTTCAACGACCAGCGCCTTGTTGCGTTCGGGCTTTGCGTCCGATACCTGTTCGGCCGGCTTGATGATCCCGATCCGACCCTTGAGGCGCAGCAACTCGCCATTGGGCATCGTGACGTACGAGTGCACGACATTGCGATCATAGTCCTGGATGTTGGTCACGGTGGCGCCGCTCTGTTCCTTCCAACTGACCAGAAAGAGGCCGTTGCCGAGCGGGACGACATCAATGTCCACGGTTTCGCTGTGCGCGAACGGCCCATCCTTGATCTCGAACGCCATCTCCGTAGTCGAGCGAAGCGTGATGTAGGCCGTGAAATCCGGATAGGTGAAGGTCATCTTCTGACCGACGGGGAACGATTCAATCGACATCACCAGCGTCCTTGATCTGTTTGTCTCTGCAAAGGGTTTGCGCTTTCAGGGTGGCGGCAGGAAGACGGGCCGTCGGGTACGCGCCGCATCAGCGCTTCGCCAGGGACAGCCCGTTCCCTGCTGCGGTCACGCGCCAGGGACCGCCGTATGAAGCAGCTGCTGTTCCCACAGGAACGCACTGCCCGCCGCGCCACCATGGTCGATCAGCACCTGAGCGAACTTCACGTCCGATTCGACGCGGGCGTGGTCGCGCTGCCACTCGCCTCCCACCGCCATCCAGGTCATCACGTTGGCCCCCGCGGCGATCATGCGCTGGATGGCAACCTGATGCGCTTCAGTGGAAACGCCTCCACATGCATCAGTGACGACGGTTACATCCCAGCCTTCGCCCAATGCCTGGATCGCAGGCATCGCAACGCAGACCTCGGTGTAGAGGCCAGCAATGATCAGCTGTTTGCGGCCCGTTGCCTTGACCGCGTCCACCACCTTGGCGTCCTGCCAGGTGTTGATGAGCGTGCGGTCGATGACCTCCTGGTCCGGGAAGACGTCGGTAATCTGCGGAAAGATGCGACCGCCCTGGTTGACGATAACCGTCGTCAGGATCGTGGGCACGTCGAAGGCCCTGGCGAGCTTCGCCAGCGCCGCCGCATTGTTGATCACCACCTGCGGGTCATGGCTGTTGAGCGACAGAAGCTGGAAGGGCTGGTGGTCGATCAAAAGAAGAACGGAATCCTCCGGGCGGAGAAGCGAATCAGGGCCGTTGCGAAAATTCATGACTATCCTTTGCTGTGTCGTGAAAGACGGTGTCCTGTCGGGAACATGCGTGGTGGCGTTCCTTGGACAGGACATTGCCATTCCCGTATCAGCTACGGTAGCGTCGCAATCGGTGACACTGTGTCGCAGTTTCAGGAACGCTCGTTGGACATTGAAGAATTACGAACCTTCGTGGAGGTCGCCGACGCGGGCGGAATAACCGCCGGTGCGCAGCGGCTCGGCCTTTCAAAGTCCATCGTCAGCCGGCGCCTGGCGCGGCTTGAGCAGGACCTGGGTGTCCAGCTGCTGGCTCGAACAACGCGCGGCGCATCGCTCACCGAGGCGGGCGAAACGCTCCGGAACCATGCCGCCAAGGTCATCGCCGAAATCGACATCGCCAGGGAGACCATCCTGCCGGCCGGCGAACTGCGCGGCCGTCTACGTATTGCTGCGCCCTTGTCGTTCGGCCCGACGCATCTCGCGCCGGTCCTGGCCGCGTTGGCGCAGCGACACCCGAACCTGCACGTCCATACCTGCTACAGCGATCGGCACGTGGACCTTGTTGCCGAAGGTTATGACTGCGCGATCCGACTGGGCTATCTCCCCGACTCCAACCTGATCGCCAGGCGCGTCGGCCCGATCCCGGGGAGGCTTGTGGCTACGCCAGACTATGTCGCTGCGCATGGCGCGCCGGACGTCCCGGCCGATCTGCTTTCGCACGAGTGCCTCATGCAGGGCACCGAAAGCTGGCAGTTTGTGGATGGAGACAAACTGGTTGTCATCCGGCCCCACGGTCGTTTCAAGGCCGACAACGGCACGGCACTGGTCTCCGCTGCACTGGCGGGACTGGGCATTGCGATGCTTCCCGAAGGCCTGGTCGCCGATCACCTTGCGTCCGGAGCGCTGGTTTCGCTCATGGACCGGTACCCGGTACGGGCCGCGGGCATGTTTGTGGTGAGACCGCCGAGCACGCATCCCGCGCGGAAAGTGAGGGTGCTTACCGAGATGCTGATTGAGTGCTTTGAAGGTAGGTCGGGGTTTGCGGTGGGTGGGTAGAGCGCACTAGAAGGCGCCTTTGGCCGATTCAGTTGAGCAGCAGCATGGGGCCGGTGGTAATCCAGGAAAGGGCTGATCGCCCGGATACCCAACACGTGGCTGCGGGGCTACGATGAAACCATCGCTGAAAAGGTCGTCAGGATGGCAATGCCGCACCCAAGGAAAGCCCGCCTAGCCCGGAAACCGCGCACCCGCCTGCTGCTGGCACTGGCCTGCCTGCTTGCGCCGTCCAGCCCCGCGCTGGCAACGACGGCCGCCTCGCACGGCGAGTCGCAATCGGTTGATCAAGCGCGTTACTTCCCCACGCCAGCGGAAGAGCTTACCGCGCGCGCCGCAATCAAACAGCGCTTCGACGCGCTTGAAGCAAGCAACAGCACGCTCGACATCGAAACCGCCTTCCACAGTCTGGAAGCACTGTTCGGTGAATGCCTGGACCACTACGCCTATCACGAACTGATTGCCGCCCGGAACGCCAGCGACCGGGTAGCCAGTGCCGCACGCGATGAAGTGGAAGACCTTTGCGGCGACATCGCCGGCACCGCCAGAGATCGCGTGCGCACCGCACCCGCCGATGCGCACTGGGCACAGCCGTACGCCTATCTGACAGCGCGCAGCTCGCGCGCCGAGGCACACGCTCTGCCTGCTGCCGCCAAGCCGCTGGCAGCGGCCGCAGACACGGCGCTGGACCGTTTCGAGCATGCGCAACGGCTGGCCACCCAAGCCGCGGGCTTCCCCACGATGACGGTGGGCAACCGCGTTTTGAATGTCGCCGATGACTTCCACACCCTGATGGCGCTGCCGGACGAAGCCGTGCGGAAGCAGGCGTGGACGCTGCACCACGATGCGATGCTGCAGCGGAAGCCTGCGCTGGCGGATGCCTTGATCGGTATCGCCGACCTGCGCGACGGACTGGCATTGACGCGTGGCTATGCCAGTGCCCCGGAGCAGGCCTATGCCGGGATGGGCCTTGGCGTCACGGAGGTGGGCACCGCCCTCCATGCCCTGCAGTCACATGCGTCGTCGTTTGCCGCGTACCAAGCGCTATCGGAAACTTCTGGCAACAGCGGCCCGGCCCCGTGGAATGACGAAGCCCCACGCGCCGGCTTCAGCCCTCCTGCGATGACCATGGAGCAGGTGCGGCAGATCGCGATGCGTGCCACCGCCCGTCTTGGTGCTGAGCATGTCGCGCAGATCGGCGCGGTGCTGGACCCGGCCGGCGGACGCATGGATTTCGCCAGCCAGCTGGGCAGCCGCAAGCGCGATGCGTTTTCCATTACCGCACCGCACTCCACGTCCGTGCTGTACGTGGGCCACCGGCGCGGCGACACCGAAAGCGATGTCGAGGTCGTGCTCGAGGGCGCGCATGCCGTGCATGGGCAGCTGATGAATGCCCATGGCACCTCGCCGCTGTTCCGCCATGGCACCTCATGGCTGGAGGAGACGTTCGCAATCCTGGATGAGTTCCTCTACCGCGACCAACTCGTAAGCGAAGCCACGACCATAGGCGCCCGCGACTATTACCAGCGCGGGCTGCTACGCGACCTGGCCCTGCAGCTTTTCATCTCCGCCGAAGAGGCGCAGCTGGAAGCGGCGATCCACCAGGGCGCGCACGACGGTACGGTGCGCGGGGCGGATGACCTGGACGCCCTCGTGGTGCAGATGCGCACGCTGCACGAAGGCGGCTTCAGCGGGCCCGCCGACCGGGACACCACTTGGGCGGGCAAGCGGCTGTTCTACCAGGACCCGCTGTACCTCACCAACTACCTGTTCGCCGGCCTGGTCGCAGTGAAGCTGTACGCACTGAGCACCGAAGACCCCGGCTTCGCAGCTCGCCAGCAACCGCACCACGCTTGAACTCGACACTGAACTTCCGGCGCTTGGAGAGCGAGATGGTGGGCCCACCAGGATTCGAACCTGGAACCAAAGGATTATGAGTCCTCTGCTCTAACCGTTGAGCTATAGGCCCGCGAGGCCGGACAGTGTAATCCACCTGCACGGTCGCACTCCAGATGCTGGGCCGACAACCCTGGTCAGCCTCAGACAGCCAAGCGGCAACTGCCCTGTTTCTGTCAGCATCCGCTCTGTCGGCCGTCAGTCCGCTTCAGCCAACATGGGAGCCTCCTGCAAAGGGCCATCTCCCATGACCTTGTTCCGCTGGACCCGTGTACCTGCAGACCGTGCCCTGGTATGCGTCGATGAGCGCATGCCCTGGCCGCAGACCATCGCGCTGGGCACGCAGTATCTGGTCGTCATGCTGGGTGCCTCGGTCGCCCCCTTGCTGATGGGTTTCGATCCAAGCCTGGCCATGCTGATGTGCGGTATCTCGACACTCCTGTTCTATTTGATCACCGCAGGACAGGTACCGAGTTTCCTGGGCTGCAGCTCCACCTTCATCGGTGCCGTCGTCGCGGTGAGCGGACATGGCGGCAGCGGCCCGAATGCCAACCTCGGCGCGGTGCTGGGAGGCGTCATCGCTTCCGGCATGTTCGCCTGCGTGCTTGGCCTGTTGGTACGTGGCTTCGGCGCACGCTGGATACTTCACCTGCTGCCACCGGTCGTGAACGGTACGATCCTGCTCGTCATCGGCGCCAACCTGGCAGTAATTCCAGCGCATATGCTCGAAGGGGCATCGACGTTCGATGTCAGCATGCAGTTGGGCACCACCGCGACATTGGCCTTCCTGATGTCGGCGCCTTGTCGCCGCGTGCGACGAATGGCCGTGATGATTGCGCTGACGGCCGGCACGGGACTGTATGCCGCCTTTGCCAACGGCCTCTCGATCGGCACGCCGGTCACCCTGCACACATGGCAGCAGGCGGCCTGGTTCGGTCTCCCGGAGCTTCACGCCCCGCAGTTCCATTTCACCACGATGGCCACGCTTGCCCCATTCGCTCTGGTACTGGCTGTAGAGACACTAAGCCACGTCAAGACGGTGGGCGACATGACCGGACGCGACATGCATGGATTGATGGGCAATGCGTTGATCGGCGATGGACTGGGAACGATGATGAGTGGCGGCTGTGGTGGGCCACCGCTGACGTCCTATGCAGAGAACATCGGCATCATGGCCGCCACCCGGGTCTACTCAAGCGCCGTACTGGTGGTGGCTGGGGTGCTGGCGATAGGGCTTGGCCTGTCACCGCGTGTTGGCGAACTGCTTCGACTGATTCCCACGCCCATACTGGGAGGTGTGGTGATTACGATGTTCGGCATGATCGCCGTGGCGGGCGTCCGCATGCTCATCGAACATGCGACCGACCTGCAGCGGCCGCGCAACCAGCTCATCGTAGCCATCCCGCTGGTGCTTGGTGCAGGTCACTTCACACTCCCACTGTACGACACTCCGCTTGATGGGATAGCTGTAGCATCGTTTGCGGCCATCATGCTGGAGGCTCTTCTGCCCGGCCGTCGGCCATGACAAGCGAGCCGCCTCCCTCTCACAGCGCCTCGTACTCATCACCTCCACATTGCGCTGGCACTCGCGTTCCAGCCATCGTGAAGAACCTACCTGGTTCAAGTAGCCGTACAAATACAGCTTGAGCAGATCTGCTGGATCGTGGGGTGGCCGCCCGCTCCTGCCCAGCCTTGCATGAATAGAACCCAGCTCGGACAAGGGGAGCCGGCGAATGAAAGCCTCGATCACCTGACATGGATGATCAAGCAGAACCCGTTCCTCCAGCGAAAGCAGGAACAAGGTGGTCTGCTCTCGATCCCGGCCCGCCACGTAATGCATACAAGAATGCCCACAACTACCGTTGCGGGCATTCCAGGACTTCTCACGCCGGCCAGCTCTCAGTTTCTTACACAGACTGCGAAGCAGGGTTCTTCTCAAACAAGCTCAACAACCACCAGGAATCATTCGATATCCAGGAAGCTCCGCAGCTGTTCCGAACGGCTCGGGTGACGCAGCTTGCGCAGCGCCTTCGCCTCTATCTGGCGGATACGCTCGCGGGTGACATCGAACTGTTTGCCGACTTCCTCAAGGGTGTGGTCGGTGTTCATGTCGATGCCGAAGCGCATGCGCAACACCTTGGCTTCCCTCGGGGTGAGGCCGGCCAGCACATCACGCACGGTTTCCGACAGGTTGATGTTGGTGGTGTTCTCGATCGGGGACTCCACGTTGGTGTCCTCGATGAAGTCGCCCAGATGGGAATCCTCGTCGTCGCCGATCGGGGTTTCCATCGAGATCGGCTCCTTGGCGATCTTCA
>JAEZCF010000009.1 GCA_023430045.1 Pseudomonadota bacterium
GCTGACGACTGATGGCGGAAATCAAGAGCGTGGGGCTGGGAGCTCAAGGAACTGGGGCAGTGTGTCAGGGCCGGGATGCGGCTGGGTGGGCGGGGATTCCGGGGGTCACTTCATGGATGGGTTTACGGTGTGCCCCTGAATGCCCCGCCCACCAGGTCACCCGGTCACCCGGAAATCAGCCTCAGCCCCGGCCGCTAGGGGCTCAGCCGTTCGATCGTCATTCCGCCGACGGTGGCTTCTGCCGCAGCACGCCTACGGCCAACCCCAGCACCACCAGTACGCCCAGCACCAGCAGCGACCACAGCAACCAGCGCTTCCAGTCGCGTGGCGGTTGCAGCGCGGCGTCGCCGGCCAGTGCCTCCGGTTCGCCTTCCATGCGCGCCAGCGCCGGCTGCCAGGTCGGGCCGTTGCGCAGGCGCAGGTCGTCGACGAGTACGCCTACCGGTGCATCCCGGCGGGTTGCGGTGGCGCTGCCTACGGCCAGTGCATAAGGCGCCGCGCCCTGGCTCAGGAACATCAGCACTTCCGGCTGGTAGCCCAACCGCAACGTCGGCGATCCCGCGGCGGTGGCAGGTTCGGCAACCAGCTTCCAGTAACGGTCGCGGGTGGCGGTGGCCAGCACACGTGGCGGCGAGCGGTCGCGCTGGGTCGGTACGCCCTGCACCTGGTAGGCCACCCAGGGCGAGGTGCGCCGCTGCCAGTCGGCGGCAGGGTCATCGCGACTCCAGGCACTCCACTGCACCAGGCTGTTGTCGGCGGTTGCAACGTCCAGCCGCGTCACGGGGAAACGTCCGTCCAGTTCGAATTCGAACTGGCCATCCTTCTGCGCCACTGGCGCCAGCGACAGCCATTCCCACGGATTGGTGGCCGGTGCCGGCGGCAGCTCAGCCACCACCGCGCGCAACGAGGGCAGTGCCTGGCCATCGCGCGGCAGGACGCGCAGGTAACGCGCACTGCGCCCCACGTCGACGCGTCGCTGAAGCAACCGCTTGCCGGAGCGCTGCAGGTCCACCAGCGGCACGTCATCGTCCACCAGAGTCCATCGGCGCAGATCCTCGCTGGCATCCACCCGCACGCGCGCCTGCAGCGGCGGTCCGCCTTCGGCCCAGTCCAGCACCAGGGTCGCCATCGGCAATTGCCCGAGCACGCTGGAATCGATCAGCCAGCCACCAGGCTTTGCCGCATCGCGCCCGCTCCCCAAGCGCGCCTCCACGCGACGCACCCGGCCGTCGCTGTCACGCTCGGCAAGCAGTTGCAGATCGTTGCGGGTGCGCGCATCCAGCGGCGGCAGCGGGAACCACGGCAGTTCACGCTGCACGGGCGGCTGCGCCAACGGCTGGTCAGGGCCCAGCAGGGCAGAAGGGAGCGCCTGCCCGGCGGCGTTGTAGACCTGCACATCGGCCAGCGTGGGTGACCAGGCGCGACGGTAGACCTGTGGTTCCAGCACGATGCGATACGCCCCGGACGGGCTGCTGGGCAGACTCAACGTCCATTGCTCCGCGTAGTGCTGCCGATGGTCCTGGGCAACCGCACTGGTCGCCAGCAGCGCCATCAACAGTGCCGTCCACTTCTTCATCCTGCATTCTCCACATTCTGCGTCGCCTGGCGCGGTGGCGCCGGCGCGAAGTATCCCACCACCGTACAGAGCAGTCCGTACGCGATGAAGGATGCAATGCCGAACAGGTTGCCCAGGTGCTGGCGGTCGATCAGGATCAGCTTGGCCAGCACCATGGCCATCAACACCGCACCGACGGTCCACAGCACACGCTGGCCACGCCGCGAACCCCACACCCAGGCGATCACCCCGAGCACGCTCCAGACCACGGTGAGACTGGTCTGCGCCAGCGTGGAATGCCACAGGGCAGCGTTCCATGCCACCCGGCCAGCATGGTGCACGGTGTGCAGGGTCAGGCTGGTAAGGGCGATGAAACCGGCGAGCGCCAACAATGGCACGCGCAGGCGGCGCAGCATGGCCGGTGCCTGGCCGGAGTACATCCAGCGCGCAGCCAGCAGCAGGATCGCCCACTGCATCAGTTCGGCGGGATTGGCGACCGGCAGCCATGGCAGCGGCGTGGCCCAGCCCGGCAACCCATGCACGCGCAGCCACAACAGCCCCAACACGATGAACAACACACCCTGCAACACCGGCCGCATCGCATCGAACCCCGGCCCCAGAGGCTGCCGTATCCACGACCAGCGCCACACCGACAGCGCGGCCAGCAGCCACCAGGGCAGCAGCACCACCAGCACGACCCAGCCCTGGGCCAGCCCGACGCTGCGCGACGCTGACCACAGCGCCAGCGAAAGCATCGACGGCCACGCCAGCCACCACAGGAACTGTGCGATGTTCGCCACCCGCCCGCTGCGTCCGCGCAATGCGTAAAGCGCGCGCGTGCCCAGCAGCAGCATCGCCAGCCATGCGACAACACCGTATCCCTCAAGTGGCTGGCGATGCGCGTCGAGCTGCCACAGCAGCAACGGGAAGGCGGTCGCGATCATTCCCAGCGCGGTCAGCGCCAGCGCACGCGATGGCTGGTGGCGATGCGCTTCGGCAGCAAGCCATGCAGTGACCGCGGCAACGATGAGCAGCGCATCAGGCTCGATGCGGGCCGGCAGGAAACGCGTGACATCGTGTGCCAGGCCACCGAGCCACCACAACAGTCCCCACAGGTAATACACCAGGGCGATGCTGTCGCGGCCATGGCGGCGGCAGCTCCACGCCGATGCGAAACCGGCAGCCGCCAGCAGCAAGGCGCCCATCGCAGTGGGATTGAGCAGCAGCTGCGCATCGCGATGCCAATGATCGCCACCGGCGACGAACGCGAAGGCCGCTGCGATCTGCAACAACGCGCCCGCGATCTGCGGCAGCCGCCGCTGCTGGCGCAGTCCCAGCCACACCAGTCCTGCACCTTCCAGCGCGAATACCGCGCCGGTCACTCGTGCGGACAGGGCCAGTGGCACGGCCAGCGTAGCAAAGCCCACCGCCAGCAACGCATACGACTGCGCCAGCAGCAGATGACGTACACCCGCAGCCAGCAGGCGCGCCAGCAACGCATACAGCGCGGCCAGCACAACCGCGATGCCCGCCAGCACCATCGGCTGTCCGTGCAGCATCGCGGCCTGCAGCGAGAACGCCACCAGCGGCGTGCCGAACACCAGGCTGCCATCGATCACGCTGCGGGCATCGGCAGGTTGCCGCCGCGCGTGCAGCAGAGGAATGAGCAGGTAGAAGGCGAAGAACAGGTACAGGAACGGCTGGGTGGTCGGCAGGTCTTCGGGGCGGTACTGCAACACGCCCCATACGGTGCCGATGACGAAGGTAAAGGCGAAACCCAGCAGGTTGAGCACGCGCCATGACCGGTACCATGCAATGGCGAAGATGCCGGCATTGAGCACCGCGTAGTAACTGAACAACGCCACGTGGTTGCCAGTGCCGGTGGACAGCCACAGCGGTGCCATGAAGCCGGCGAGAATGCCCAGCACCGCCAGCGTACGCGAATCCTGCGCCACCGCCAGTACGCACAGCCCTGCCACCAGCGCGACGCTGGCCGCGAACGCGGGCACGGCATCCAACAGGCCATAGAGCTTGAACGCCGCGAATACGGTCAGCAGCAGCACGCCAATGGCTCCACCCTGCAGCGCCAGTGCGAACACACGGCGACGGTCACGCTGCCGCCAGCCGAATGCCAGCAGCAGCAGCGCGCCGACCGTGACACCGGCCAGCCGCAGTTCGATCGGCACGTCCAGCAGGCCCTGGTCACTGACATATTTCAGCAGCGCGGCCACGCCCGCCAGCAGCACCAGCATCCCGATCCGGACCGGCACGTTGCCTTCGCTGAACCAGCGCCGGACCGCGCCCAGCAGACGTTCGACCGGGCCCGGACCGGCTGCGGGGGTGATGGTGGCCGCCGGCTGCGTCTGCACCTGCCTGGGCGGCCATTGCGGTGGTTGTGGGCGCGCCACCGTACCGGAGGACGGCAGCGGCGGCGGCACGGCAGACGGGTCCATCCCCGTTGCCCGAGGCGCAACGGGCTGCTGCCTGCTGTCCGCATCGTGATCCGCATCGAGCGGGCCTGTTCCTGCCTGCAGCACGCGCTCCAGCGCGGCCACGCGCCGCCGCAGTCCAGCGATCATCACCAGCGCCACCACCAGCAGCGCGGGAATGGCCAGTGCGGCTGCCACGAGCAATACGATCACCGCTTCCATTCAAGGCTCCCTGGCTGTCCTGCGCCGCCCGGATGGCGCCGCTGGGCGATTGCCATGCTACGGCAAGCCGCCCGGCGCCCACCACGCCCAGCTATTGGCAGACCGGTTGCCCGTCACTCCCCTGTCCGGTCTGATAGGCCACGTACCCATCGCGCAGGCCATGGGCAACCGCCTGCTGAAAGGCTGGATCCTGCAGTGCCATGGCATCCTGCGGATGCGTGTGGAAACCCAGTTCGATCAGGATCGAAGGGGCGGCCGCCAGCCTGTTTTCGCCGTAATTTCCTTCCAGTGGCTGCACGCGCACGCGGTAATCCTGGTAAGCCGGCAAGGCCTGCACGGCGTCGCGCATCGCACACAACAGCACGTGGCCCAGGCGGCGGTCATCCGTTCGGCCGGGCTGATGGAAGGCCATGGCCCCGCTGTCCTGCTCCCCACCGGCGTTGGTATGCAGGTGCACAAGGGTGCGCGCGCCCAGCGCATTGGCCAGCAACGGCCGGGTGCGGATGTCATCGTTGTACTCGCGCAGCGGGATGTCCCTGTCGAAGTAGCTCTGCCAGATATCCGGGCGATCCGGGTATAACGCCTTGGCATGATAGCGCGACGCCATCTGCCACCAGGGCTTGTGCGCCTCGGGATGGTCGTCCAGTGCGGTGGCACGTGAAAGTACAGTTGAATGCCCCTCCGCCTGAAGCGCCATGACCAGCTCTTCAGCGAAATGCGGTGTGGTCAGGTCCTCGATCATGCCGTTCACCAAGGGCCTCTGCAGGCGCCAGGTGACTGCTCCCGTACCGTACAGGTACCAGCCATGGCTGGCGGATACGAACACATCCACACCGGCCTCATCGTCCGCGTCACGGCCGGCCATCTGCGGCGGGACGTCGGTGAAAAATGCCTCCAGCGGCCGGCCATCGAAGCGGAACGCGATATTGCCTGCGTCCCCCTGCCCTTCCTGCAGGAGCAGCAGCTGGAGGCGGATGGACTGCAGCCGCTCGTCCAGCTCGGCAGGAATCTGCGTGCCACGATAGGGCGCCAGAAAGGACACGCCGAGATCGGCGGTCCAGCCACCGTCGCCGTCGGCCTTTACGCGTCGGCCATCATCGGCACGTCCGGCAGCAGGCAACTGCATCTGCCGGTACAGACTGGCGATCAGGCCCGCGTCGCCGTCCATTGGCGCGGCGACTGCGGGCAACATGAGGGACAGATACAGAACACTGCATGACAGCTTGCACATCATGGCGACGCCTCCTTCATTCCAGGAGACCCAGCAGTACCACCGCGCGCAGGCACAACGCGCGCCGCCTTACGGGCAGAACGTTTATCTGGACCCATGCTCACGACTTATGCGTGACATCGACCAGCAATCCGGGCCTGCGCCGATCAGGCTGGCCGGCCCATGAACGACGAACCCCGGCGCAGGGCCGGGGTTCGTGTACTACAGCAGGGAGCAGGCTTACTTCGCGGCAACGACGCGGGCCATTTCCAGGCACTTGTTCGAATAGCCCCACTCGTTGTCGTACCAGGAGACCAGCTTGACGAAGGTTCCATCCAGCGCGATGCCGGCTTCGGCATCGAACACCGAGGTGTGGGTTTCGCCGCGGAAATCGGTGGCGACCACCTTGTCTTCGGTGTAGCCGAGGATGCCCTTCAGTGCGCCTTCGCTCTGTGCCTTCACTTCGGCGCAGATCTCGGCGTAGGTGGCTTCCTTTTCCAGCTCGACGGTGAGGTCGACCACCGACACGTCCGAGGTCGGCACGCGGAAGCTCATGCCGGTCAGCTTCTTGTTGAGCTCCGGGATCACCACGCCGACTGCCTTGGCCGCACCGGTGGAGGACGGGATAATGTTCTCCAGGATGCCACGGCCACCGCGCCAGTCCTTGTTGGACGGACCATCGACGGTCTTCTGTGTAGCTGTTGCAGCATGCACGGTGGTCATCAGGCCACGCTTGATGCCCCACTTGTCATTGATGACCTTGGCCAGCGGCGCCAGGCAGTTGGTGGTGCACGAAGCATTGGAGATGATCGCCTGGCCGGCATAGGTCTTGTCGTTGACGCCGTAGACGAACATCGGCGTATCGTCCTTCGACGGCGCCGACAGGATCACTTTCTTCGCGCCGGCATCGATGTGCTTCTGCGCGGTTTCCTTGGTGAGGAACAGGCCGGTGGATTCGATGACCACGTCCACGCCCACTTCGTCCCACTTCAGGTTGGCCGGGTCGCGCTCCTGGGTGAGGCGGATCCTGCTGCCGTTGACCAGGAGATCGCCACCTTCGACGGCCACATCCGCCTTGAAACGGCCATGCACCGAATCGTACTTCAGCATGTAGGCCAGGTAGTCCGGCTCCAGCAGATCGTTGATGGCCACGATTTCAATGTCGTCGCCGAAGTTCAGCACCGCCGAGCGCAGGACGTTGCGCCCGATGCGACCGAAACCGTTGATACCAACCTTGATTGCCATGTTGACGAGCTCCTGCGGCCGCGCACGATGCGGCGGGATGGATAGGGCCCATCATTCTAGCAAACCGCCCTGGCCGCCGTTGCCACCCGCCGGCCGCCAGCCCCCGGCGGGTGGGATTTGATCCGGATCAAGGCGTTGGGTTGGACAGGCGCGGACACTGCGCCCATCAACCCGCCACGAGATAAAGCCCCATGCGCAGCACCTCCCCCCTGATCCTCGCCGGCCTGGCCGCCGCCCTGTCCCTTGCCGCCGCTCCCGCGATGGCCCAGTCGAAAGGGGACTGGACCGTTTCGGCAGGTGTGCACCAGGTAGCGCCGAAGTCGGACAACGGCGCGCTGGCCGGCGGCACGCTGCACGTCGACGTGGACAACGACATCAAGCCGACCGTCACCGGCGAATACTTCATCGCCGACAACCTGGGCATCGAGGTACTGGCTGCGCTGCCTTTCAAGCATGACATCAACATCGATGGACTGGGCCGCGTCGGCAGCACCAAGCACCTGCCACCGGTGGTCACGCTGCAGTACCACTTCAACAGCCAGGGCAAGGTATCGCCGCTGCTCGGCGTTGGCGTCAACTACACGACGTTCTTCAGCGAAGAAACCGGCGGCGCGCTGGCTGGCAGCAAGCTGAAGCTGGATGACTCCTGGGGCCTGGCACTGCATGCCGGCCTGGACCTCGCCGTCAGCGAAAAGAGCGCCGTGCGTGTGGACGTGCGCTGGATGGACATCGACAGCAAGGTCAAGCTGGATGGCCAGAAGCTGGGCACGGTCAACATCGATCCGCTGGCCTACGGTGTCTCGTACGTCGTCAAGTTCTGACGCGGGAGCTGCTCCTCGCGCCGTCCCACCCTCGAACCTCGCAGCATGTTGCCCCGGCCTTGTGCCGGGGCCTTTTTTTGAGGGCAGCCGGACAGGCCGCAGCTGCCTCACACCCGCGCTACGGCTCCAGCAGATACCGCGTGGCCGCCTGCGCGTGCAGAAAGGTGGTGTCGAACAGCGGCACGCTGGCATCGTCCGATGCCACCAGCAGCATGATTTCCGTGCAGCCGAGAATGATGCCCTGCGCGCCCCGCGCCACCAGCCGCTCCATCACGCCACGATAGATGTCCCGGGATTCCGGGTGCACGCGCCCCTGCACCAGCTCTTCGTAGATGATCCGATGCACCTGCGCGCGGTCATCATCCTCCGGTACAAGAACGTCAAGCCCATGGCGATCCGCCAGGCGCCCCTTGTAGAACATGTGCTCCATGGTGAACGCGGTGCCCAGCAGTCCGACGCGCTGGATGCCGGCGGCTTTTACCGCATGGCCGGTGGGATCGGCGATATGCAGCAGCGGAATGCCGATGGCGCCCTGCACCGTGTCGGCCATCCGGTGCATGGTGTTGGTGCAGATCACGATCATGCTGGCGCCCGCCGCTTCCAGCCGCCGGGCCGCGTCGATCATCTGCCGCGTCGCCTCATCCCAGTCGCCCGCATGCTGCAATGCCTCGATGGCGGCGAAATCGAACGACCACAGCAGCAGAGGGGCCGAATGCATTCCGCCCCTGGCCTCGCGCACCTGCTCGTTGAGCATCCGGTAGTACTGGGCAGAACTCTCCCAGCTCATGCCGCCGATGAGACCCACCATCTTCTGCTGCATTTCCCACTCCTGCGTGATGCAAGGATACGAGCGTAGCGCCGTGCCGGCCCTGCAACCACCCGGAGCTGCCGAACGGATCGACCGGCCATTAACGAGCCGAGCGGAATCCGGCGGCCGTACAATACCCTGATGAAATCACCGTTCCGCCTGCTGGCGGCCGCGCTTCTTGCGCCCGCCCTTCTCGCCATTCCTTCCACCGTCCACGCCTGGGGTTTCCAAGGCCATCGACTGGTGGGCCGCATCGCCGAGGCACGCCTCACGCCCGGCGCACGTACGGAGGTCGACCGCCTGCTCGCAGCCGAGCCGGAACCGACGCTCGCGGGCGTGGCGCCCTGGGCCGACCAGCTGCGCTCGGCCGATCCCCGGCTCGGCAAGCGCACGGCGGGTTGGCATTACGTCAACATCGCCGAGGATGGCTGCCATTACCAGGCCGCGAAGCACTGCCCTGGCGGAAACTGCGTGGTGGAGGCACTCAAGGCGCAGACCGCAATCCTCGGCGACTCCACGCGCAGTGATGCCGAACGGACGCAGGCACTGAAATTCGTGGTCCACTTCGTCGGCGACATCCACCAGCCGATGCATGCCGGGTACGGGCGCGACAAGGGCGGCAACGATTTCCAGGTGCAGTACAACAACCGCGGCAGCAACCTGCATTCGCTGTGGGACAGCGGCATGCTCAATGCCCGCCGGCTGGATGACGATGGCTACGCCACCGTGCTGCAGTCGCTGCCGAAGCCGAAGCTGGCGCGCCGTGTGAACCTGGCCAGGGACGCCGACGCATGGGCCGGGGCGAGCTGCCGCATCGCCGTTGGACACGGCGTTTACCCGTCCTCACGTAAGCTTGGCGACGATTACACCGCGCACTATCGCCCGGTGGCCGAAGCACAGCTGAGACTTGCCGGCGAGCGGCTGGCGCAGGTCCTGAACGGTGCGCTCGGCCCGCGCTGAGGAGCCCGCAATGTCCGCCCAGGTCCAGTCGTTCTTCCACTCCGACAGCAATACGTTCAGCTATCTGGTGCATGATCCGGCCAGTCGCGTGGCCGCGCTGATCGATCCGGTCCTGGACTACGATCCGGACACCGATGCCACCAGCGATGCGCCGCTGCGGCCACTGCTGCAGCAGGTATCACAGCTGGGCCTGGACGTACGCTGGGTACTGGAAACCCATGCGCACGCCGATCATGTATCGGCAGGAAAATGGTTGAAGGCGCGCTTTCCGCAGGCGCGGACGGGCATCGGCGAAGGCATCCGCAGCGTGCAGGCAACATTCGCTCCGCGCTACCAGCTGGATATCCCGGCCGATGGTGCGGCTTTCGACCATCTGTTCGCCGATGGAGAAACGTTCGCGCTGGGCACGCTGCACGGGCGCGTCATCGCGGTGCCGGGACATACCAGCGACAGCATCGCCTACCTCATCGGGGACGCGCTGTTTCCCGGCGATTCGCTGTTCATGCCGGATGCCGGCACCGCGCGCTGCGACTTCCCCGGCGGCGACGCCGTACAGCTGTACCGTTCGATCCAGCGCCTGCTGGCGTTGCCGGAAAGCACCCGCGTGTTCGTCTGCCACGACTACGGCCCGGGCGGTCGCGCGGTAGCCAACGAAACCACCATCGGTGAACAGCGTGCACGTAACATCCATGTGCATGATGGCGTGGACGAAGCCGGATTCGTGGCCACGCGCCAGGCACGCGACGCCACACTTCCCGAACCGAAGCTGATGCATCCGGCGGTGAAGGCCAACATCCAGGGCGGCGGGTAGCTGATCGGCGCTGCCCTCGCTGGCAGAGCCGACCCCTGGTTCGCCGCCCCCCCAAGCCGACCATGGGCCGGCGCTACCGACCCTGGCTGCGTACGAATTGCCTGCCGCGCACGATCTCGAAGGTGAAGGCATACAACAGGCTCACCGGTACCGGCTCCTCGCGCTCCGCGCTGGTGCAGTCGCCGGCGTTGCGCGGTGCCGCGCCGGGCGCGAAGTGGCACACCGCCGCCGGCCAGAATCGCCACATCGCCACAGCCTCGCTGGCCGCCTGCAACAGGGCCGCGTTGCCGGCAAGCGATCCTGCTTCGCATTCGCTGCGGTCGCTCACCGGCAGGCTGCGTTCGACCCTACCCTCGGCATCAACCACCACCTGCAGGCATACCGTGGTCGGTGGCAGCTCCTGGCGTGGATCACGCTCGCCCAGCACCGGCGGTGGCGCGGTATGCAGCTGCGGCATGCGATAGCCCTCGCCGGGACGCAGGGCGTAGGGTTGGGCACCCGATCCCGTGCCCGCCGCGTCGACATCCAGGCGCTGGTGGCCCACGTTCTCCGCCCGAGTGTCCACGGCGGCAAGGCGATCGTGTCCTGCGCAGCCGCTGGCAAGGATCGCCAGCAGCACCGGCAGCGCCGCACGCGTCACTGCATCGACTCCGGCTCGTCCATCGCAAACGTGATCGGGATGCGCAGCGCTCCTGCCACCGGCCTGCCATTCTTCATGGCGGCCTGGTAGGTCCACTGCCTGGCGGCAGCGATCGAGACCTCTTCGAAGACCCCCGGATTGCTGGCCTTGAGCACGCGCACCTGATCCACACCGCCATCAGCGCGGATGTCAACGCGCAGCACGACTTCACCGGTCAGACGATTGTCGGCCGCGTGCTTCGGGTAACGCGGCGGTGGCTTCTTCAGCACCTGCGCATCGCGGTCCCCGCCTGCAGGCGCCGTGCCGGCAACCGGGGGCGACGCCATGCCCTGGCTGGCCCATGCGGCACCGCCCACCACCACGCACAACGCCGCGAGCATCACCTGTCCCGTCAACCACTTCAGTGTCTTCCGTTCCGGTTGAACCAGCATCGTGATGCGCTCCTTCAGCAGTGAGGGGCGGCGCCAATGACACGCCATCGGCGCGGCCGCAGGGATTCCCTGCGCCTTCAGCAACGCAGTGGCATAGGGTCGAAAAAGCGCAGGATGCGCGCCCACCGTGCGCGCATCGCACGCCAGTTCCTGTTCGCGCAGGAAGCGCCGTGCGGCCCATGGCAGCAACGGATGGAACCAGAACACCCAGCGCACCAGCATCATCATGCCGTTCGCCCAGTGGTCGCCATGACGGCGGTGGTTGCGCTCGTGCCGCAGCACCAGCTCGCGCTCGACAGGATCGAACTGCGCATCGAAACCGGGTCCGACCACGATGCGCGGACGCCACAGGCCCACCAGCGCCGGCAATCCCGGATCGGCGCTCGCCTGCCAGCTGCCATCACTGCGAGGCCGCAGCGCGCCCATGCCCTGTTCGAAACGGCGCTGCGCGCGCCAGCCACGAAGCACCGAAAGCACCAGCCCCCCAGACCAGACCGCGGCAAGCAGTAAGGGCCAGCCCGGTGCGTCCGCCCCGTCGTGGGTCACGATGCCGGGCAGGGCGATCAGGCCGCTCACCGGCAGCGCGCCGTCCACTGGCAACGTCGGCAGCGGCAGGTACGGCGTTACCAGCACCAGCGGCAGCAGCCACCAGCTGCGGTACGCCAGCGGCGCTCCACCCAGCCGCAGCAGCAACGGTCGCACCAGGGCCAGCAGGACGACGGCAACCGCCAGCCACAGACTTGCCTGCAGCAGCACGTGGATCAGCCCTGCGGGGATCGCCTCATTCATCGTCCGCCTCCTGATGATCCGCATCTCCCGGACCCAGCGTCTGGAGCAGTTGCTTCAGTTCGGCGATGTCGCGGGCGCTGAGCTGCCCGCGCTGGCTGAAGTGCGCCACCAGCGGCGCCACCCGCCCGTCGAACACGCGCCCCAGGAATCCTTCGCTCTGCTGGGCAACCCATTCCTCGCGCTGCAGCAGCGGACGGTACAGGTACCGCCGGCCATCGCGTTCGGCGCTGATGGCGCGCTTGGTCAGCAGTCGGTTGAGCAGCGTCTTGATGGTCGGCTCGGCCCAGTCGCGCCCCGCCAGCGCCGCCACGACATCCTCGGCGGTGCGCGGCGCGACCTGCCAGAGCACGTCCATGACGATGGCTTCGGCTTCACTGATCTGGATCATCATTTACATCCGTAATTGATGGTTCGATTACGCACGTAAACAAAAGTCATGTCAAGCACTTCGACTTCCGGTTCACTGCCTGCGCACCACCATGCAGCTGTCATTTGATGCCGTACGTGGTGTGGAGCGGGCCGTGGTCGGCTGTCTCATGGAATGCATCCGACCACGAGTCGGCCCTGCCCGCCCCGGATTGCCACAGGAACCACGATGAAGCCTTTCCGCAAGCAGGATTTCCCCGTCGAGCAGGCGCGGCGCTTTCTCGAACCGGGCCCCATCGTGCTGGTGAGCACCGCAGCGCGCGGCCAGCGCAGCATCATGACGATGGGCTGGCACATGGTGATGGGCTTTTCGCCTTCACTGTTGGCCACCTACATCTGGAATGAAAACCACAGCTTCGCGCTGGCCCGCGAAAGCGGCGAATGCGTGGTCAATGTTCCGACCGTGGACCTGCTGGATACCGTGGTCGACATCGGCAACTGCAGCGGGCGGGACGTGGACAAGTTCGAGCGGTTCGCACTGGACGCACTGCCTGCCACCTGCGTTGGCGCACCGCTGATCGGCCAGTGCCATTCCAGTTTCGAATGCCGGCTGCACGATGACAGCGCGGTGGATTCCAGCAACCTGTTCGTCTGGGAGATCATCCGGGCGCACGTAGCGCCGCGGCCGAAACTTCCACGCACGGTGCACTATCGCGGCGACGGACGGTTCATGGTGTCCGGCGACGAGGTGTCGCGTCGACGGCGGTTCAAGCCGGACATGCTGTAATGCAGGCGATTCCATCGCAGGGCCATACCGCATGACCGACCATCTCGCCGATCTCGAAGCCGCCGTCGACTGGCTGTTCGCGCGCGTGCAGGGGGATGTGCGGATCGGCGCGCCGCTGGCGCTGGGCAAGCCCCACCGTCTGCTCAATGCGGTCTACGCGAGGGTGGAGCATGATGCGTCGCGTGGCCTGCAGATCTATACCGCGCTGTCGCTGGCTCCTCCGCAGGTACAGGGTGATGGTCTGGAAGCGCGCTTCATGGGACCGTTCGCCGAACGCCACTTCGGCCAGGATTTCGTCCGCCTGGCCTATGCCGATGCGATCGCGCGCGATGCGTTGCCTGCGCATGTGCAGGTGGAAGAGTTCTACATGCAGTCCGGTGCGCTGCTGCGTTCGCGCCAGGCACAGGCCAGCTACACCAGTCTCAACTACACGCACGCGGCCGATGCCGTTGCCCAGCGCGTACCCCACGCCATCGTGCAGAAGGTCGCCCGTCGCGAAGGCAGCAGCCGGCTCTCCCTGTCCTGCAACAACGACATCACCCAGGACACCCTGGATGCGATGGCCGCGCGTGGCCTGCCGCGCCCGCTGATGATCGCCGAAGTGGACCCGCAGCTGCCGTGGCTGGGTGGCACCGCCACCGTGGACGAAGGATTCTTCGACCTGGTGATATCGCCACCCGGACCCTACCCTGACCTGTTCGGCCTGCCACGCCAGCCGGTCAGCGACGCCGACCACGCCATCGGCCTGTATGCCAGCACGCTGGTGCGCGACGGCGGCACGCTGCAGATCGGCATCGGTGCGCTGGCCGACGCCCTCAGCCATGCGCTGGTGCTGCGGCACACGGACAATGCCCGTTACCGGCGTGTGCTGCACGCGCTGGATCCGCAGCTGGCCCAGCATCCGCTGGTTGCCGGGATCGGTGGCCTGGAGCCTTTCGAGGAAGGCCTGTACGGCTGCAGCGAAATGCTCAACGAGGGCTTTCGCAAGCTGGTGCAATGCGGCGTGATCAAAAGGCGGGTGCATGACGATCTGGCGCTGATGAAGCGGCTGGACAACGGCAGTGCCTACACCGCGGACCACGCCACCCTGGCAGCGGAAGGCGAATACCTGCACGGCGCGTTCTATCTGGGATCTCCGGAATTCTACGAATGGCTGCGCACGTTGCCGGAAGACGAATGCCGCGCCATCGGCATGCGCCGCATCAGCGAGATCAACCAGCTGTATGGCGGTAATGAGGAGCTGGAACGACTGCAGCGGCGTCAGGCACGGTTCTTCAACTCATGCATGATGGCCACCGCCCTCGGCGCGGCGGTGTCCGATGCACTGGAAGACGGCCGCGTGGTCTCCGGCGTTGGCGGGCAGTACAACTTCGTGGCGATGGCGCATGCGCTGCCGGAAGCGCGCAGCGTACTGATGTTCCGCGCCGCGCGCGACGAGGCCGGCCAGCGCCAGGGCAACGTGCGCTGGAACTATGGCCACGCCACGATTCCCCGGCACCTGCGCGATGTATTCCTCAACGAATACGGGATTGCCGACCTGCGTGGCCTGACCGATGCGGACTGCGTGCAGGCGATGGTGGCGATCACCGAAACGCCCTTCCAGGCAGGCCTGCTGCAACAGGCAAAGGACGCGCGCAAGCTGGCCATGGACACGGCCGCTCCGCCTCGCGGGGAACGCAATACGCCACAGGCGCTGTCGGCCGCGCTTGCCCCCTTCCGCGCCGATGGCACGCTGCCGGACTACCCGCTGGGCAGCGATTTCACCGCTGTGGAGCAGGTGCTGGTCAAGGCGCTGGGCTGGCTGAAGGCGAACACGCAGACGCGCGGCGCGAAGCTGCGCACAGTGTGGGACGCGGTGCGGCAACGCGCCGGCGACGGGGATGCCGTGTATCTGCAGCGTATGGGGCTGGAGGCACCGAAGGATTTCGGCGGATGGCTCAACGCCAGGCTGCTGCGCCTGGCACTGGCACGTACCGCATGATGCCCGGCACGCCACCCATTTCCCCGTAATGCCGGGCTCTGCCCGGCAATCCACCCATTTCCACGTAGCGCCGGGCTCTGCCCGGCAATCCATCCGGCAACCCGGTCGGCAGGCGCCGGGCGTTGCCCGACACCCGCCCTGCGTCCGTCAGAGCGCCTTGGCCGCTTCCACCACATGCGCGGTGGTGATCTTGAAGTGCTTGTACAGCGCTTCAGCCGGTGCCGAGGCACCAAACGTATCGATGCCGACCACCGCACCGTCCAGGCCCACGAACTGGCCCCAGAAACCGGTGACGCCGGCTTCCACCGCCACGCGCCTGCGTACCGCCTTCGGCAGCACCGCTTCGCGGTAGGCCGCATCCTGGCGCAGGAAGACATCGGTGGAGGGCATCGACACCACGCGGGTCTTCAGCCCGGCGGCATCCAGCTGTACCTTCGCTTCGGTTGCCAGCGACACTTCCGAGCCGGTAGCGATCAGGATCACGTCCGGGGCGCCGCCTTCGGCGTCGGCCAGCACGTAACCACCGCGCTCGATCTGCGCGATCTGTGCAGCGTCGCGCGGCTGGTGTGGAAGGTTCTGGCGGCTGAACACCAGGCAGCTCGGGCCGTCCTTGCGGGTGATCGCGGCCTTCCAGCTCACCGCCGATTCCACTGCATCGCAGGGGCGCCACACGTCGTTGTTGGGGATATAGCGCAGCGCGGCCAGGTGTTCCACCGGCTGATGGGTCGGGCCGTCTTCGCCCAGGCCGATGGAATCATGGGTGTATACATGGATGGCGTGCGCCGGGATCAGCGCGCTCATGCGCACAGCATTGCGGGCGTAATCGCTGAATACCAGGAACGTGGCATCGAACGGCAGGAATCCGCCGTGCAGGGCCAGGCCGTTGGCGATGGCGGTCATGCCGAATTCGCGCACGCCGTAATAGACATAGTTCGCGTTGGGATCGTCGCTGGCCACTGACGTGCTGGCCTTCCACAACGTGAGGTTGGAATGGGCCAGATCCGCCGAACCGCCGACCAGTTCCGGCAGCAGCGGTGCGAATGCTTCGATGGCCAGCTGCGATGCCTTGCGCGAGGCGATGGTCGGCGCATCCGCGTTGACCTGGGCGATGTAGGCATCGGCCCGGGCGATGAAATCCGCCGGCAGCTCGCCGTGCGAACGCCGGGTCAGTTCCTCGGCCTGCTGCGGGTACTGCGCTGCGTACTTGTCGAACTGCTGCTCCCACTCGGCCTGGCGCAGGGTGCCGGTGCCGCCGGCACGCCAGCCGGCATAGATGTCCTCGGGGATCTCGAACGGACCGTATTCCCAGCCCAGCGCCTTGCGGGTGGCTTCCAGTTCGTCCTTGCCCAGGGCCGCGCCGTGGCTGGATTCCTTGCCGGCCTTGTTCGGCGAGCCGAAGCCGATAGTGGTGCGGCAGCAGATCAGGGTCGGCCTGTCGGACTGCGACAGCGCCGCATCGATGCCGGCCTTGATGCTTTCCGGGTCATGGCCATCGACGTCACGCACCACGTTCCAGCCATAGGCTTCGAAACGTTCGGGGGTGTTGTCGGTGAACCACCCTTCGGTGTTGCCGTCGATGGAGATGTGGTTGTCGTCCCAGAAGCACACCAGCTTGTGCAGGCCCCAGGTGCCGGCCAGCGAGGCGGCTTCGTGCGACACGCCTTCCATCAGGCAACCGTCGCCCATGAACACCCAGGTGCGATGGTCGACGATTTCCAGCTCGGGACGGTTGAAGCGCTGTGCCAGCAGCTTTTCGGCGAGCGCGAAGCCGACGGCATTGGCAAGGCCCTGGCCGAGCGGACCGGTGGTGGTTTCCACGCCGGGGGTTTCATGATGTTCCGGGTGACCGGCAGTCCTGCTGCCCAGCTGGCGGAACTGCTTGAGTTCCTCGATCGGCAGGTCGTAGCCGCTCAGGTGCAGCAGCGCGTACTGCAGCATCGAACCATGGCCGTTGGACAGCACGAAGCGGTCGCGGTTGAACCACTGCGGATTGTTCGGATTGTGCCGGAGGTAATCGTTCCAGAGCACTTCGGCGATGTCGGCCATGCCCATCGGCATGCCGGGATGGCCGGACTTGGCGGTTTCGACCGCATCGGCGGCAAGGAAGCGGATGGCGTTGGCCAACTGGCGGCGGGTAGGCTGCGTCATGAGTTCTGTCGGAATCAGGGAGGCGGCCGCGGACGTGCGGGCAAGACATTGTCCCATAGTCTCCAGAACGACGTAGAGCCGGGTGCCGCCCGGCGAGCCGGGGCGGCGTTGCCGTACATGGCCCGGCACTGCAGCTCCAGAGCAGCCGACCATGGGTCGGCTCTATCGGGGTGCGGCCTGTGAGCGGTTCTAGCGAAGCGCGGCGTCGTCGGCCGGGGTCGGGCCCGGTGCCACGATCGGCTCGTCGCTTTCGCCCTTGGCCACCAGGGTGGTCAGGGCCAGGTCGCCGGTGACGTTCAGCGCGGTCCGGCACATGTCCAGGAAATGGTTCACGCCCAGGATCAGGCCGATGCCCAGCGGGTTGACGCCGACCATCGCGCAGATCATCGCCACCACCGGCAGCGAACCAGACGGCACACCCGCAGTGCCGATGCCGCCAAGGATGCACACCGCCATCACCATCACCTGCTGGCCGATGCTCAGGTCCACGCCGAAGAACTGTGCGAGGAAGATCACGGTGACGCCCTCGAACAGCGCCGTACCGTTCTGGTTGGCGGTGGCGCCAACGGTCAGCACGAAGCGCGACACCTTCTGCGGCAGGCCCATTTCATCGGCCACGCGCAGCGCGGTGGGCAGGGTGGCGTTGCTGGACGCAGTGGAGAACGCCATGACGGTCGCCTCCTGGGTATCACGGAAGAACGCCAGCGGGGAGCGGCCGGACAACCACACCGCCACGCCGTAGGTGACCACCATGTGCAGCGCCAGCGCCAGCACCACCACGCCCACATACGCACCCAGCCGGATCAGCAGGTCGAACCCGAACAGCGCGGCCAGGTTGAACATGAAGCAGGCCACGGCGTACGGCGCCAGGCGGATGACCAGGTTGATCAGCGTCATCGAGACTTCAAACACACCCTCGATGGCCCTGCGCAGCGGCGCGACCTTTTCATCGTCGGTCAGCACCATGCCGATGCCGAACATCAGCGCGAAGAACATCAGCGAAAGGATCGCGCCGTTGCTTGAAGCCGCTTCGACGATGTTGCTCGGCACGATGGACAACAGCATGTCCACACCCTTGGGCTGACTGCCGACGCCGGCGACGATCTCGCGCGAGCGCTCCAGGTTTTCAGCCAGTATCTGGTTGGCCATCGCCGGATCGACACCGGCACCCGGCTTGAGCAGGTTGACCAGCACCAGGCCCAGCGCAACCGCGATGCTGGACAGCAGCACCGTATAGGCCAGGGTCTTCCAGCCGATGCGGCCGAGCGCGCGGATATCGCCCATTTCCGACACGCCCATCACCAGCGCCGAGAAGATCAGCGGCACGATGAGCATGAAGATCAGGTTGAGGAACAGGCCGGAGGCGGGCGTGGTGACGTAATGCATCACCCATCGGGCGGCTTCCATCAGAGCTGGCATCTGCCCGCCCAGCGCATGCACGACAAGCCCCAGCACGAGGCCGACGGCGAAGCCGATGCCCATCTTCCAGTGCAGTGGCATCTTCTTCTTCGCAGGACGGGCTGCTGTCATGGGGTCGAGTTCCTCACAAATGAATGTACTTTAGCAAAGCGCGATCCACCGCCCGGTGCTTTGCCGATCAAGGCGGATAGAGCGGCGGCAGGCCAGTCTGCGATGCCTCCGGGGCCGGCGACCAGTGTGGTCCGTCATGGAAGGCGGCCTTCAGCTGCCGGCGGATCGCCGGCAGGTCGCCAGCGCCGCCCCAGCGCGCGCGCTGCAGGGCCAGCAACGCATCGCGCTGGCGCGTGTCGCCCAGGCGCGCAAGGACCTGTTCCAGCCGCTCCACGCCCGCCATGTCGCACAGCAGCGCGCCGACTTCGGCCAGGTCGGCGCTGTCCAGTGCCCGGCGCAGTGCGGCGACGGTCGGGCGGGCTGCGCCGGGAAGGGTGCCGGCACCGCTGCCGGCCGCTACCTTTGCGCCGTCGCGCCCGCGCCGCCAACCCCACCACAGCGTAAGCAGCCAGAGCAGCAGCAGACCCCCGGCAAGCGCCATCCACGCCCACGGCGCCTGCGCAGCGGGAGTGCCGGCAGCCGACAAAGCCTTCGGCTCGTCGCCATCGGAGGCATCGCCACCGGGAAGCCTGGCATCAGTATCCACCGGCTGGGGCGGCGGCACCGTTGTCGTTCCGCGTCCAGGCGCCACGGCCAGCACCAGGTCCGGAAGCGTCGTGCTGCGCGCCTGGCCTGTCTTCACATCCCACCAGCGCATCCGCAGTCCCGGCACGCGCAGCGTTCCCTGACCGCGCGGCACGATCGAGAAACGGCGGGTGATCTTCAGTTGTGGCGATGCACCGCTGAAGGTTTCGTCGTACTGCGCCGGCTCGGCGAACACCTGGGCGTTGCTGCCGATATCCGGCACCGGCAGTTCGGTGAACTGCGCACGCGTGGCACCAACGGCCACCGCTTCCACTTCCAGCGTGGTGGCTTCACCGACCCGGGCGCGATCCGGCGCCAGCGTGTAGCGCAGGCGCAGATCGTGCAGGGGCAGCCACGGCTGCGGCGCGTCGGCCGGCTGTGCCTGCACCTGCAGCACCTGGTCGGCGGCCACTGCGCGCAGGCGTCCGTCGCCCCCGCCGAAGAAGTCGTCGAAGAAGCTGCCGGCGGTGCGCCCATCGAAACGCGCGCCGGCCAGCCGCAACGGTCCACTGCGTTCGGGAATCAGCAGATAGCGCCGTTCGGCAATGTTGTAGCGCCGCCCGTTGACCTCGCGCACGTCGGTGCGGTCCTGCCCCACCACCTGCAGCGATGCCCCTTCCGGCGTATCCAGGACCAGCGCGCCGGACGCCAGCTGGGATGCGTAATAGAGCCTTACCACTACGCCGACGCTCTGCTGCACGTAGGGCGTGGCGTCGTCCACTTCGGTTTCGATGAAGGCCGCCGCGCTGCCGTCGCGCCGTGCCGGCAGCGCGGCGCTGACCTGCAGCTGCAGCGCCGGAGTACGCGAGCTTCCCACCTGCAGCGCGGGAATCACCAGTGTGCCCACTCGCCGCGGGGACAGCGCAATGCCATGCAGCGTACGCGCCTGCATGCGGCCGTTGTTCCACTCCACCTGGCGGCTGCGGGTCTGGTTGCCGAGATCGAATTCAACGCGCAACGGCGAGAGATCCGGGGCGTCGGCGCTGTCACTCTGGATGTTCAGGGTGACGGTGCCACCCTGCTCCACCTGGGCCCGGTCCAGCCAGGCGCGGGTCTGCGCCAGCGCCGGCCACGGCAGGCACAGCAGCAGCGCCCACAACCCTGGCAGCAACCGCCTGGCGATGGCTGGAAATGAAGCGTGGCGTGTCATCGTCCTTCCCGTTTCCTGCGTTGGTTTTCCAGCTGGAATTTCGTGCGCAGCAGGTCGCCCGGTGCATCCGGGACCCGTCGCATCCAGGCTTCGATCGCCTGCTGCTGTTCGCGCTGCTGCGGTGTAAGGCCATCACCACGTTGTTCCGCGCGCGTGTCGCCCTGCTGGCCCTGCTGCTCGTCCTGCATCGCCTCCTGCATGCGCTGGCGCTGCTCGGCATCCGCCTGTGCCTGTGCCTTTGGGTCCGGCGGCGGTCGGGTCTGTCCGGTGCCGCTTGCGTCCTGCGATGGCTCGGCTTTGCCGGCGGCGTCCTGTGCACGCTGCGGTGCTGGTTGTCCCTGCCCCTGCGACGGGGGCGCCTTGCCTGCCCCGCCCTGCGATGGCGAAGGATCCTTCCTGGTCCCTGGCGGCGGACGGCGCTTGCGTGCCGCCTCCACCACCGCGCGGTTGGCCACCGCATCGGGCATGCCCGGACGGCGGGTCAAGGCATGGTCGTACGCGTCGATGGCACCGTCGAGATCGCCCTGGCGCGCGCGCGCATTGGCCAGGTTGTACCAGCCTTCAGCGTTGTCGATACCCTCGAAATGACCGGCCGCCGCAGCGAAATCACCTTCATGGTAAGCACGTACGCCTTGTTCCAGTTGCCGTTGCCGGACCTGGTCGGCGCGCAACCATGGACTTGCACCCTTTGCCGTCACCGGCGATGGGGACGTGCCCTGCGCGTGCACCGGCGGCGCGGCCGTGAAACCGACCACTCCAAGCACCAGCACCGACATCACGGCGACGCGGCGGCGGAATGCCAGCAGCGCCAGCAGCATCACCGGCGGCAGCAACCAGTAGCCCTGGTCCAGCCATTGGCGCACGTCGCCACGCTGCTGCTCACCAGCACCACGGTCGGCGCGCAGCAGGTCCAGCGCGCGCAGGTCGCTGCCGTCGCTGGCGACCGGCTGGTAACGACCACCGCCGGCCGATGCCAGGCGGCGCAGGCTGGCCTCATCCAGGGCCGCGGTATCAATCTGTCCGCGAGCATCGCGGTATGCCGCGCCCGCGGCGGTGCCAAGACCCAGCACAGATACCTGCATGCCCTGCGATGCAGCCTGGCGGGCGGCTTCGATCGCTGCTGCGTCGGCCTGGTCACTGAGCAGCAGGATCCGCCCACCGCGCATGCCACTACGCTGCAGCAGCCGGGTCGCCCAGTCCAGCGCACGGTCGGTACGCTGCCCGTCGGCAGGCATCACCTGGGGCGCCAGCGCGTCCAGATACAGCGCCACATTGGCCACGTCGTCCGTCAGCGGCGCCACTGTGTAGGCATCGTCGGCATACACCACCAGCGCGACCTGCCCACCTTCGCGCTGCCGCAGCAGGCTGGCCAGCTTGGCGCGCGCCTGCAGCAGGCGCGACGGCGGAAGGTCGGTGGCGGTGATGCGGGTGGACAGATCCAGCACCAGCACCAGCGGCGACCTGGGCTGCAGCAGCGGCTGAGCCTGCTGCTTCCAGCCGGGACCGGCCAATGCCAGCACGGCCAGCGCCCATCCCAGCAGCACCAGCCACGGCCAGCGGCGCGCGCCCGTCCGGCCCGCCACCAGCAGGTGCGGCAGCAGATGCGGATCCACCGCGCGATGCCAGCGCCGTGAATCTCCGGCGCGTCGCCAGCCCCACAGCAGGATCAGCGGCAGCGCGAGCAATGCCCACAGCGCCTGCGGACGTGCCCAATGGATGGCGGATAGCAGATCCATGTTCATCGCGGCCGCCCCGGCCGCAGCCATGCCAGGGCGCCCAGCAGGAGGGCAAGCGCCAGCGGCCAGGCATACATCTCGCTGCGCGGGCGCAGCACCGGCCCCCGGCTGGCGATCGGCTCCAGGCGATCCAGTTCGGCATAGATGCCGGCCAGCTGCCGGGTATCGCGCGCACGGAAGAAACGGCCGCCGGTCTGCGCCGCGATTTTCCCCAGCGTCGCTTCGTCCACCGGATCCTGCGCCTGGCCAACATCGAAGCCGAACAGCTTCGTACCGCCGTCTCCGCCGAAGGCCACCGTATACACCCGTACCTGTTCGCCGGCCGCCAGCTCGGCCGCACGCAGAGGCGCCAGCACACCGGCATTGCTGACCCCGTCGGTCAGCAGCACCAGCACCCGCTGGCCTTCCGGCTGACCGCGCAGGCGTTTCACCGCCAGCGCGATGGCATCGCCGATGGCGGTTTCACGGCCCGCCAGGCCGACCACCGCATCGCCCAGCTGTTCGCGCACGCTGGCCAGATCGGCGGTGATCGGGGTCAGCGCATAGGCGCGTTCGCCGAAGACCAGCAGGCCGACGCGGTCACCCGCGCGCCTGTCCAGAAAATCGGCCAGCACCGCCTTGGCTGCCGTCAGTCGCTCGACGACCTGGTCGCCGAGCACCATGTCCGGTTCGCTCATGCTGCCGGACACGTCCAGCGCGAGCATCAGCTGGCGTGCCTGGGTGGGCGGGCTTACCGCTTCACCGAGCAGCTGTGGGCGCGCCAGCGCCACGCACAGGCAACACCATCCCGCCCACAGCAGCACGCGCTGCAACCGCGCGTGGTTCCCGCCCGCGCGACCGGCGATGTCCTGCAGCACCTGGGCGGACCACGGCACCTTCAGCGCCGCACCGGCAGGGTCGTCGCGCCGCGGCCACGCGCGCATCAGCCATGGCAGCGGCAGGGCCAGCAGGGCCCATGGCCATGCCAGCAGCAGATCGGGCCACGGCCAGCCGGGAAGGCTCATCGCGCACGCTCCTGCAGCAGCGCCAGGTAGCGCTTCGCGGCCCATCGCTCCACCACCGCCAGTTGCACGGGATCGACATGTGGCTGGTAGGCGCCGTCGCACAGCAGGCTGCGCTGCGCAGGTGTCAGGTTCTCTTCGGGATCGAGCAGCTGCAGCCAGGCATCGCCTCGCAGCAGCTCGCTGCCGGCACGCTGCCGGCGTGCGGCCCGCCGCAGCAGGGCCGACATCGCCGCAAGCCGCGGCGGACCTTCACCGGCCGCGTGCAGTTCCGCGGTGAACTGCCTCTGCCAGGCACGTCGCTGCCGGCGCCGGCGCCAGTACAGCAACAGCGGTATCGCGAGCAGCAGCAGGAAGGCCGCCGCCAGCGCCCACCAGCCCGGCGCGGGTGGCCACAGGCCAGGTGCCGGCGGCAGGTTGACATCGCGCAACGGCAGCTGCGCAGTCATGCCGGCACCTGCATGGGCACGGGTGCGAGCCATCCGGCGCTGGCGGCATCGGAGGCGATCACATGCACGGCGATACGCCGGGCCGCCAATGTGTCCTGCAGGCGCTGCAGCGGATCGACGAAGTGCGCCTGCCAGTCGTGGCGCACGCCCGCAGCGCGCAGGTCCAACCGCACGCGTTCCCCCCCGGCGAGGAAGTCGAGTGGTTCTCCGGGGGGCTCCAGCTCCAGCGGGTCGACCATCAGCAGCAGGTCGATCTCATGGTGCTGGGCCAGTGCCGCCCAGCGGGCGATCGCAATCGACATCGCACGTTGCGGGTCGGCCAGCACCAGCAGGCGCGCGCCCGGCCGCAGCACCCGTGCGGCCTGCTGCAGTGCCTGTTCCAGCCCGGCATCATCGGCGGGCGGTCGCGCATACCAGCGGGTGAGCGCATCCAGCACACGCAGTACGCCGCGGGTCCCGCCCGCCGGTGGAATCGGCGCTTCCAGCGTGCTGCCGCGCAACGCAGCGATCCGATCACCGCGGCGCTGCGCCGACCACGCGGCGACGGCGCCCACCCGTGCCGCCTGCACGGACTTGAAGCGCGTGCGGGTGCCGAAATACAGCGCCGGATCGGTGTCGGCGACGATCAGGCTGACCCGTTCGCGTTCGGCCTGGAACAGCTTGGTATGTGCACGGCCGCTGCGCGCGGTCACCCGCCAGTCGATATGGCGGGCATCGTCACCTGCGACGTATTCGCGGGATTCGGCGTATTCCATGCCACGCCCACGCAACGCCGACGGCGCCTGTCCGGCGTTGCCGACGCGACCACGGCGCGGTGCCGGCGGACGCACGGCACTTCCGCGCAGCGCGACCAGCTCGGCCAGGCTCGGCACCCGGCCATCGCCGTCGCCTGCATGACGGGGATCACGGACGGGCATGGTGCTCAGGGCGCCGGCACCCGTGCCAGCAACTCCTGCACCAGGCGTTCGCCATCCCAGCCTTCAGCGATGGCCTCATAGCTGGGCAGCACGCGATGACGCAGCACGTCGCCGGCAATCGCCCGCACGTCGTCGGGAGTGACGAAATCGCGACCGGCCAGCCAGGCACGCGCACGCGCGCACCGCTCCAGGGCGATCGAGCCACGCGGGCTTGCGCCCCACGCGATGCGCCGTGCAAGCGCGTCGTCGTAGCGCGCCGGCTCACGCGACGCCAGCACCAGTTCCACCAGGTAGCGCTCCAGCGCGGGTGCCAGATGCACATCGAGCACCTCACGCCGCGCATCGTAGACATCCTGCAGCGGCATCCGTGGCGGTGCGTCCGGCGGGGCATCCAGCGCGCCACGCGCACGCTCGCGCGCCAGCCGCAGGATCTCGGTTTCCGCACCTTCGTCCGGGTAACCGATGCGCACATACATGAGGAAGCGGTCCAGCTGCGCTTCCGGCAGCGGGAACGTGCCTTCCTGCTCGATCGGGTTCTGGGTGGCCATCACCAGGAACAGCGGCGGCAGCGCATACGTATGGCGGCCGACGGTGACCTGGCGTTCGCCCATCGCTTCCAGCAGCGCGGACTGCACCTTGGCCGGCGCCCGGTTGATTTCATCGGCCAGCAGGACCGGGTGGAAGATGGGGCCAGGTACGAATTCGAAACGACCTTCCTGCGGACGCCAGATTTCGGTGCCGGTCAGGTCGGCGGGCAACAGGTCCGGGGTGAACTGGACGCGTGAGAAATCGGCATCGAGGCGACTGGCCAACGCGCGGATGGCGGTGGTCTTGGCCAGCCCCGGGGCGCCTTCGACCAGCAGGTGACCATCGGCGAGAAGTGCGATCAGCAGGCGTTCCACCAGATCGGCCTGGCCGACGATCTCACTGGACAGCGCGGTGCGCAGGGCCTGGAAATCGTCATGCAGCCGCGAGCGTGCGGGGGTGGGGAACGCGGGATCGGCAGGGGGAACAGGCGGGATCGATGTCATCATGCTTGGACCGGCACCGGTGGATTCCGGTTCCCCATCATCGCAGGCACGCGTATCGCGTGGGATCAAGATTGCATGAACGAAGCCGTCGAACGGCGGAGCCCCTCGTGGCTGGCAGGCCTGTTCGGGTTGTAGGTGGCCGGGTGATGAGGGTGGGCG
>JAEZCF010000023.1 GCA_023430045.1 Pseudomonadota bacterium
CGAACCTGCGACCTACGCATTACGAATGCGCCGCTCTACCAACTGAGCTATTCCGGCTGAGCAGGCAATCTTACGGTGACCGCCTCCTGCGGTCAATCCGCCAGCTGCCCGGTCTTCACTCCGACGGCCCCGACCCTGCGCGGGGGGGCCGTCGCCTCCAACCGCTCCTTAGAACGTATAGCCAAGGCCCAGCATCACGCCGTTCTGCACCTGCCCGTCGCGGTGCTCACCGACGTAATCCAGCATCACCGACAGGCGATCGCTCGCGCGGCTGGTCACGCCCAGGTTCCACGACAGCACCTGCTCACCCAGCGACTGGCTGCTGGCCCCGAACACCAGATCCGGCGCGGCTGCGAAGCCAGTGCTGTAGCGGGCCTCGGTATCGCCCAGTTCCTTCTGCCAGACCACCCGCGCACGCGGGGTGATGCGCTCGCCATTGTTGCCGGCAAAGGTCTTGAACAGCTGCAGCCCTGCGCCCACGCGGGTGCTTTCCAGGCTGTCGCCGCGACCGATGAGGGCACCTGCGCCCTGGCCTTCGTTGAAACGGCTGGCCGACGTGCGCGCATAGTCCACCACCGGCAGCAGCGGCTGCACCACCAGCCCGTTGCGGGTGGTAAAGGAGAAGCCGTGCTCCAGGCGCGCGGAAACCGCCTCGTTGTTGTACTTGGCACGCAGCGGGTTTTCCAGGCCATCGATACCGGCGATGCTGCGGCGGGTGTCGTGGCGCAGATCGGTGTAGCGCACGGCAGCGGATACATAGCCGCGCGCATAAGTGGCATCCAGGTAGCCGCCGATATCCAGCGCACGTACGTCGCCGCTGAAGCCGGAGCCGTCACGCGCCTTGGTCGACATGTCCGCGGCCGCCACGCTTACGCCCAGGCTCACCCGATCGTCGGCCACGCGCGTGTCTGCACCGAGCACGATGCCGCCCACGGTGTGGCTCAGCCCGGCGACGCCGCCGTCGCCATCGATACGCCCGTGGCTGCCGAAGCCGCGGCCCCAGAAGCCATGCCCACGCGACGCGTCGCCGGAGACCGTGCCTTCCGCGTCTGCCTGCGCCGGCGCGACAAGATGCATCGCCAACTGGTTGAACAGGCTGCTGTTGGCCATGCCCGGCTGTGCGGAAGCCGCCTGCGCGGCCTGCGCCGCCAGTCCCCCCGCCTCGCCGCTGCCGCTGCGCATAGCGGCCTGGTGCTGCTGCACCACGCTGCCGATGCTGCCGACCAGGGCGTTGTCGGCCAAACGCAGAGTGGCATGTGCGTCGCCACGCAGCGCGCCGGCCTGTTGGGCGATCACGTCACGATCAGCGAACTGCAGCGCACCCAGCAGTGGCTTCATGCCCGCATCCTGACGGCTGGCCGCCTGCGCCAGTGCAATGCCCAGGCCATCGCCGGACGTCGCGCTGGCGAAAAGCCCGATCTGGTCGAAGCCCGGGTTGGCGGTCAGCGACAGGCCGTCTTCGGTCTGGTTGATGTTGAAGCTCAGCAATGAGTTGTGTCGTGGGCGGAATACTTCGCCATCGGTGATGCTGGCGCTGTAGCCGGTATCGCCCAGGCGTACGGCCTCCTCGAAGCCCCCTTCGTAGATCGGGCCGGTGACCAGCTCACGCTGGTAGTTGCCGGCATAGAAGCCCTGCGCCACGTTCAGTTCCAGGTGCGCGCCGGGGGAAATGACCAGTGCGCCATCGTTGAAGCCGCTGTCGTAGAAAGGGCCTACACGCAGACGGCCGCTGTCCGCGCCGCCGGCTTCGGTGACGTCGAACAGCACCTTGCCGCCCGGCATGATGTTGACGTAGCCGTGGGTGACCAGATCGCCACCGCGCGGCATCAGGGTGCCGTACACGCGCAGGCGGTTGAAACCGTCTTCGCGGAAGGACGGCCCGGTGCCATCGAACAGCGCATCGGAATCGTTGGCGACCGAGGCGATGTCGCCATGCCCCACCACCATGCCGGCCGGCATCACGCGGACTTCAGGGGCGCGCAGTGCGCCGCCTTCCAGCGCGATGGTGCCGTTGTCGACCAGCATGAAATCAGCACCGGTGGTGGCACCCGTACGCCAGGTCGCGCCATTGGTCACGCGGATCACCCCAGCCGAGCTGGCCAGCGCAGACGCATCGAGGTCGCCCAGGCGCAGCTGACCCAGCAGATCGGCCTGGATCTCCTCGTCGTTCAGGAAATCCTGTACCGAGAACGGCCCGATACCGTTGGGGCCATTGCTGGCAGCGTTGTAGATGCTGACCGCATAGTTGATGTACGTGCTGGCCCAGTCGGTGTTCCAGCGCGCGAAGTCATCGTCGACGAACGCCTGCAGCTGACGGGCGGTGGACAGGTAGCCCGGATTGATGTCGCCGCTGACGTTGCCGGTGACGGTCAGGGTATCGCCCGGATCGCGATAGCCGCCTTCGGTGATCACGTTGTTGTTGTAGATATCCTGGCCCGCGAACGTCTGCAGGCTGCGGCCGCTGCCATCAGGATCGAAGCTGACCGAGTCGCCGTTGGTACGGGCCGGATCGCGGAACACCAGCAGGCCGTTGGGCTGCACCACTTCATACATGGCCTTGTGCAGCAGCCCCGCGTCCATGCCGCCGCCGTAGTTGCCGGTGTAGATCTCGGTCATGCGCGCCGACGGCGTGTAGGTGATCC
>JAEZCF010000053.1 GCA_023430045.1 Pseudomonadota bacterium
GCTCAACACCCCCGCCCCCCCTCATCGCCCGGCCCCGAAAGTGTCTGCGCGCGCCAGCCACGCAAAAAAAAAGCAAAAACCGGCTTCGGATACAGGTGGGCCGGAATGGGATTGCGGGGACGCCGAGCGCCATGGGTCGGACGCCTGCGTCCGACAGGTGGCGCAGGAGCCCAAAAGCAAACAGCGCAGAGCCGACGCTCTACGCTGTTGCTGTTGCTTCGGCAGACGCCGGGCAGCCGCCCGGCACCCTGACAGCCGTCAGTTGCCGGCCGTGCCCTTGGCCACGCGCAGCACCTTCGGGGTCACGAAGACCAGCAGTTCGGCCTTGTCCTTGTTGCGTCCACGCTGCTTGAACAGATTGCCCAGGAACGGCACGTCGCCCAGGAACGGGACCTTGCTGATGCTGCTGCGGTCCGTGAACTCGTAGACACCACCGATGACCACCGTCTGGCCGTCCTCGACCAGCACCGCGGTATTCACTTCGCGGCGGTTGATCGAAGGCACCGTGCCGTAGCCCTCCAGCCGGATCCACTGGTCCACTTCATCCTTCTTGACCGCCATGTTCAGGAAAACGCGGTTGTCGTTGGTGATGGTGGGCGTCACCTTCAGCTCCAGCACCACTTCCTTGAACTGCACGTTGGCCTGGCTGCCGCCACTGGCACCACCAGCGGAGATGGTCACATAGCCGATTTCCTTGCCCTGCTTGATCAGGGCCTCGCGCTGGTTGGTGGTGACCACGCGCGGGTTGGAGATCACTTCGCCGCGCGATTCCTCCTGCATGGCCGACAGTTCGACATCCAGCAGGTAACCGGCGTTGAGGATCGACAGCGCCAGCGAACCCGGATTGCCCGCCACCGCAGCCGGCATGTTCCACATCAGGCCGCGATTGAGCGTATAGGGCGAACGCACGGGTTCGGCACCGGTGCGGCCACCGGCGATCCACTCGTTCAGCGCACGCTGGTACTCGGTATCCACCGTGGCACGGTTGTCGATGTTCTTGCCGTTGTTGGCGACATCATTGCTGAAGAACACGTTGTCGCGGTTGCCGCTGATGCCGAACTTCGCACCCAGCTCGCGGGCGAAGGTATCGGTGGCGATGACGATGCGGCTTTCGATGAGCACCTGGTCGACCGGACGGTCGATCACCCCGATCAGTTCGCGCATGCGCTCGACCTTCTTGGGGATGTCGCTGATCATCAGCATGTTGGTGCGCTCGTCGGCGACGATGCGGCCACGGGAGGTCAGGAAGCCACTTTCTTCCTGCGAAGAACCGCCGCCCTGGCCACCCGAGGAACCGCCGATGCCGCGCGCTTCGGTGAGTGCCTTGAAGATCGCCGACGCGCTGTGATAGTTGATCTGCACGTAATCAGTGATGAGATCCTGGCGGTTCTCGATCGCGATGCGCGCGTCTTCCTTTTCCTGCTCGAACTTGGCGAGTTCGGCCTGCGGCCCGACCCAGATCACGCTGCCGTCGCGGCGCTTGTCCAGGCCCTTGGCGCGCAGCACGATGTCCAGCGCCTGGTCCCATGGCACGTTGACCAGACGCAGGGTGACGTTGCCCTGGACGCTGTCCGATGCCACGACATTCAAGTTGGACTCTTCGGCGATCAACTGCAGCACGGTGCGCACCGGCACGTCCTGGAAGTTGAAGGTCACCGGACGACCACTGTAGCCACGCTGCGCCACTGCGGTAGCGGCCTGGGCAACGGTGCTGGTGGTGACCGCACCGGTGGCTGCCACGCCTTCGCGCGGGGATATCTCCACCACGTATTCGTTGCCGCTCTGGTAGGCCAGCGATTCGAACGCGGTGTTGGTGCTGAGCACCAGCTGCGTGCCACCACCGTAGGGCTTGGCATCGATGCGCTGCACCGGCGTCGCGAAGTCGGTGACGTTCAGCGGCTTCTGCAGCTGCTCGGGCAGGCGTGCGTTGCCCACGTCGATGACGACGCTGTTGCCCTGGTTGCGCAGGTCCGGGTTGGCACCCTGGCCATCGAACTGCAGGATCAGGCGGCCGGCTCCATCATCGCCGCGCTTGAAATCGATCTTCGCCACCGACAGCGATGCGGGTGCGGCAGCAGGCGCGGCAACGGCGGCGCCAGGCGCGCCTGCGGGCGCGGCAGCGGTCGCCTGGCCGCAGGCCAGCATCAGCGCGACTCCCAGCGCACCGACGCGGTTCAAGGTTGGGCGCCGGATCGGACGCAGCACCTTGGCATTGTGAAAGGTCATCGTGCTATCCCCAGTAAACGATCATTGATCTTCAAGCGAAAGCGAGGCCGGTCGTTCCAGCCACCCGCCCGCGCCATCCGGCACCAGCTCAATCAGTTCGATGCGGTCCTCGAAGACCCCGGTCACCCGGCCATCGCTCTGCCCCATGTACACGCCCGGCCGCACCCGGTAGCTCACCTTGTCCGGTGCCATCACCACCGCCACCGTGCTGGCGCCGGTACCGATGGTGCCGACCATGTCCAGGCTGTCCAGCGGGAACGCTTCAAGCGGTTCCTTGCGGCGGTTCGGGTCCGGGCGCAGGCCACTGCCGCCCTGCGGATTGACCCATGCGTCGGTGAACGGATCGCGCATGCCCTGTGCGGAATACTCGAAGGTCTCGAACTGCTGCATCACCGGCAGCGGCTCCAGCGCCGGTGCCGGACGCGCACGCACGTCGGCCACCCACTTCTCCAGGTTGGGGGCATCGCCCGGGGTACTGGTCACGCCACGGCCACAGCCGGCGAGCAGTGCCAGTACCAGCAGGCCGCAACCGCGCAGCAACAGGGAACGGCTCATCGCTTGGCCCCCTTCTTGGCAGCTGCTTCCTTGTCGGCGGCTTCCTTCTCCTGCTGCTCCATCTCGGCCTCGTCAAGGTAACGATAGGTCTTGACCGTGCCGGACAGCTCCAGCGCACCGGACCGCACGGAAGAGGACGTGATGCCGGTCTTGGGGTCCTTCGGCTTCAGGTTGATGTCGTGCATGGTCAGGATCACCACCCGCGGCAGCGAAGCCACGCCGCTGACGAACGCGCCGAACTGGTGATAGCTGCCCACCATGCGAAGCTTGATCGGCTTTTCTGCGTAGAACTCGCGCACCTGCTCCGATTGCGGCTCGAACAGCTCGTTGACCAGGCCGCTGGACAGCGCGGTCTGCGAGACATCGATGATCAGATCCGGCATTTCGGTCTTGCTGGGCAGCTGCCGCAGCATCTGCTGCAGTACCTGCTCCATCTGCGCCAGCTGCTGCTTCAGAGGTTCGAGGTTGACCGCGCGGCCCTGTTCCTTTTCGAACACCGCACGCAGTTCGGTCTCGCGGCTTTCCAGCGAGGCCAGCTCATCGCGCTTGCCACTGATGAGCAGGAACCAGGAGGCGGCCATGATGACCAGCGCGATCAGCACGCAGAACACCACCTTGGCCTGCTGCGGCCAGTTGCCGATGTCGTTGAAGTCGAGCTCGTTGAGTTTGAACTTCTTCTGGCTCATGCCGAGCCCTCCTGTCCAGCCGCCGGCGACGGCGGCGATTGCGGCGGAGCGGCCGGCGTCAGGCGGCTGCCTGCGGGCGCAGCAGGTTCAGTGGCAGCCGGTGCGGCATCGGTTGCCGGCGCACCGGCCGGAGCCGATGCCGGTGCAGCCGCATTGCCATCACCCGCCGACAGCGGCGCAATATCCGCTGCGTCTGGATCGACGGCCACGCCTGCCGCGGCGGGATCGGCCACCGAACCGTCGGGATTGAGCGTGGACGCTTCGGTCTGCGCCGGCAGCTTCACCTTCACCACGAACACGTAAGGCAGGGCACCGAGGTCGGACACCGGGCTGCCACGGCCATCCTTTTCCTTGTCCGGCGCGCGCGCTTCGATGATCGACAGTTCCGGGTTGGTCATCCAGCCGGACGTTTCCAGGTTGCGCATGTAGGCCGACACGCGGGCGTTGGACTGGGTCCGGCCCTCCAGCGTCAACACATCGCCTTCCTGCTTCAGCGCGGTGAGCACGACGCCGTCGGGAATGGTGCGCACCAGCGCGTCGAACAGGTGGACCATCTGCGACCGCTTGGCCTGCAGTTCCTCGATGACACTCTTGCGCGCCAGCAGGCGTTCCTTCTGCGAATCCAGGCGGTCGATTTCCTTGTTCTGCAGCTTGACCTTGTCGATCTCCGCCTGCAGGAACTGGTTTCGCTCGCCCTGGCCGCTGACCTGGCGGTCGTAGTAGAACCACACCATCAACGACAGCAGCAGGCCGCCCACGGCGGCCAGGCCGAGCATCGCGTAGAACTCGCGCTGGCGTTGCTTGCGCCGTTCGGCACGCCAGGGCAACAGGTTGATCCGTGCCATCAGTCGAAGCTCCTCATGGCCAGGCCGGTCGCGATCATCAGCGCCGGAGCATCCTGTGCCAGCGCATGCGCCTGCACCTTGGGACCCAGCGTCATCTGCGCCAGCGGGTTGGCCACCACGGTCGGCACGCCCAGCTGTTCTTCCACCAGCTCAGGCAGGCCGGCAATGGCCGCGCAGCCACCGGCCAGCACGATGTGGTCGACCCGGTTGAACTCACTGCCGGCGTAGAAGAACTGCAGCAGGCGGCTGATCTGCTGCACCGCCGCTTCCTTGAACGGCTCCAGCACTTCCATCGCGTAGCTTTCCGGCAGGCCGCCCTGGCGCTTGGCCAGACCGGCTTCCTCATAGCTCAGCCCGAAGCGGCGCATGATCTCGTCAGTCAGCTGCTTGCCACCGAACACCTGCTCACGGCTGTACAGGCTGCGACCGCCGCGCAGGACGTTCAGGGTGGTCATGGTGGCGCCGATATCCACCAGTGCGACCACGCCATCGCTGGCCACCGGCAGGTCGCTGGCCACCAGCGCGAAGGCGTTCTCCACCGCGAAGGCTTCAACGTCCATCACCTTGGCGGTCAGGCCACCGAGCTCCAGCGCCGACTGGCGCAGCTCCACGTTTTCCGAACGCGAAGCGGCCAGCAGCACCTGGACCATTTCCGGATTGTTCGGGATGGTGCCCAGCACTTCGAAATCGAGATTCACTTCCTCGATCGGGTACGGAATGTAGTTGACGGCCTCCAGTTCGACCTGGGCCTCCATCTCGTTCTCGTCCAGATCCGCCGGCATCGGAATCACCTTGGTGATCACCGCCGAACCAGCAACGGCCGCAGCCGCCAGCCTGGATTTGCTGCCGGAACGGTTGACCGCCCGACGGATGGCTTCGCCGACTGCTTCCACCTCGACGATGTTCTTTTCGACCACCGCATTCGGCGGCAACGGTTCCACGGCGTAATGTTCCACGCGGAATCGATTGCCGCTGCGGGACAGCTGCAGAAGCTTGACCGCAGTCGAGCTGATGTCGACGCCAATAAGCGGCGACTGACTTTTTGGGATGAGCCCCACGGTTTCTCCCCTGCCGATGGGTTGCACTGGTCGCTGAGCTGCGACCGCGCATTAATAACGTTTTTTTTGCAAATGGCAACCACCCGCCGTGAAAAAAGCTCCACAGAAGGACACGGCGTTGCGGCTTCCCCTTGCATTCCCCAAGGCCGACCCCAGCCAGCCCCTTGCGTAATCTATACTCTGCGGCCATGAATTCTGCAATCGGAATCTGTCACAGATGACACGCTTTCGCCGCTGGCTGCGCTGGATCCTGGTCGTGTTCCTGGTCCTGGCGTTGGTCGGCGCTGCCGCCGCGGGCGGCCTCTACCTCGCCATCTCCTCAAAGCTCCCGGACGTGCAGGCCCTGCGCGACGTGGAGATGCAGGAGCCCATGTACGTATACGCCGCTGATGGCCAGCTGATGGCCGTGTTCGGCGAGACCCGCCGCATCCCCATCACCATGAAGGACGTGCCCGAACGGCTGAAGCAGGCCTTCCTGGCCACCGAGGACGCCCGCTTCTACGAGCATGGCGGCGTGGATTACAAGGGCATCGCGCGCGCGGTATGGCTGCTGGCGACCACCAACGACAAGCGTGTTCCCGGCGGATCCACCATCACCCAGCAGGTGGCGAGGCAGTTCTTCCTGAGCTCCGAATACAGCTATACCCGCAAGCTGGCGGAAATCCTGCTGGCGCGGAAGATCGAATCGGAACTGAGCAAGGACGAGATCTTCGAGCTGTACCTGAACAAGAGTTTCTTCGGCAACCGCGCCTATGGCGTGGCTGCCGCTGCGCAGTTCTACTACGGCAAGTCCCTGGACCAGCTGGACCTGGACGAGATGGCTTCGCTGGCCGGCATCCCCAAGTTCCCCTCGTCCGGCAACCCGCTGTCCAACCCGGAACGGGCGCGCCAGCGTCGCGACAACTATGTACTGCAGCGCATGGCCGACCTGCGCTTCATCAGCCAGGCCGACGCCGATGCCGCCAAGGCGGTGCCGATGCACGCCACCGCCAACGAGCCGCCGGTGCAGGCCGAGGCCCCCTACGTGGCGGAACTGGTGCGCCAGGAAATGATCGCAAGGTTCGGCGGTGACGTGGTCAACAAGGGCTACCACGTGACCACCACCATCGATGCCGGCCTGCAGGCCGCGGCCAACCTGGCCATTCGCGATGGCCTGCTGCTGTACGACCACCGTCATGGCTGGCACGGCGTGGAGAAACAGGTGGAGGTGGGCGCCGACGAGGACGCCACGGCACTGGCCACGCACCTGGCCGGCATCAGTGCCCAGGCCGGGCTGCTGCCGGCGATCGTTGCCGCCACCGCCGCCGATGGCAGCGCCACCGTGGTGCTGGCCAACCGCCGTGAACTCACCCTGCCCGTTGCCGCCTCGCGCTGGACTGGAAAGTCCCCCGCCCGGCTGGTCAAGCGTGGCGACATCGTGCGCGTTCGCACCGGCGAAAAGGAGGGCGAGTGGCTGCTGGACCAGATTCCGCGCGGCCAGTCGGCACTGGTTTCGCTGGATGCCAACAGTGGTGCGCTGAAGGCACTGGTGGGCGGTTTCAGCTTCTCCGGCAACAAGTTCAACCGCGCCACCCAGGCACGGCGCCAGCCCGGCTCAAGCTTCAAGCCGTTCATTTATGCGGCCGCATTCGACAAGGGTTACAACCCCGCTTCCATCGTGCTCGACGCGCCGGTGGTGTTCCGCGACCGCCGCGGCAAGACCTGGTCGCCGCAGAATGATGGCGGCGGCTTCCGCGGCCCCATGCGGTTGCGCGAGGCGCTGGTGCAGTCGCGCAACCTGGTGTCGGTGCGCCTGCTGGATGGCATGGGCGTGGATTACGCGCGCAAGTACATCAGCCAGTTCGGCTTTGCCGAAGCCGAGCTGCCGCCGAACCTGTCGATGTCGCTGGGTACCGCCTCGCTGACGCCGTTGTCGGTGGCGCGGGGTTACGCGGTGTTCGCCAACGGCGGCTCGCGCGTGGATACCTGGGTGATCGACCGGGTGACCGACCGCGACGGCGTCGAAGTGTTCAGGGAGAATCCGGCCCTGGCCTGTCGCGAGTGCGGCGGAACCAGCGATGGGCGGCCTGCGCAGCAGGTCGTGGACGGCTTCAATTTCGGTGCCGCCACGCCACCGCCATCGCCGGCCACCGATGCGCAGGCAGCGACGGGTGCCGAAGCGCCTGCTGCGGTGCCTGCCAATCCGGACGCGCGCGTGGCCCCGCGGGCGATCGATGCCCGCACGGCCTACCAGCTGGTATCGATGATGCGCGACGTGGTCCAGCGCGGCACCGGCACTGCGGCCAAGGTGCTCGGCCGCGAGGACGTGGGCGGCAAGACTGGGTCCACCAATGACCACCGCGACGCCTGGTTCTCCGGTTTCGGTGGTGCCTACGCCACCACGGTATGGGTGGGGCGCGACGATTTCCGTTCGCTGGGGTACCGCGAATATGGCGGCAGGGCAGCACTGCCGATCTGGATCGACTACATGCGTACCGCCCTGAAGGATTCGCCGGTCGCGCAGAACGATCCACCGGCAGGCATGGTGCAGGCCAGCCTCAACGGGGCCACCGAGTGGGTCAAGGAAGAGGATCTGGACCGGCTGCAGGATTACGATCTCAACCTGCAGACGCCGCAGGCCGACGCAGCCGCGTTCGATATTTTCTGACCGGTGGGCTGGTGGGGGTGGGGGCCCAGGGGGGGGCCGAGCCACGTAGT
>JAEZCF010000099.1 GCA_023430045.1 Pseudomonadota bacterium
CCCCGGAAGCCTGCAGTTGCCGGCCAGCCGCCGGCACCAGACCCGTTGTCAGAACCGGTTGTCACCGTCCAGGATGCGGCCCAGCCCACCCAGTACCGAACCCTCGCCGCGGCTCTGCCCGCCCCCCTGCGGCGCGGCCATCCACATGCGCCCGGCCAGCCGCGAGAACGGCAGCGACTGCAGCCAGACCTTGCCCGGTCCGGTAAGCGTTGCCAGGAACACGCCTTCGCCGCCGAACAGCATGCTCTTGATGCCCGCCACCCGGCGCACGTCCATATCCACGCCGGCGTGGTAGGCCACCACGCAGCCGGTATCTACGTCGATGCGTTCGCCGGCCGCGAGCTCGCGCTCGATCACGCAGCCGCCGGCATGGATGAACACCCAGCCATCACCTTCCAGCTTCTGCATGATGAAACCTTCGCCACCGAACAGGCCGGTCATGATCCTGCGCTGCAGCTGCACGCCGATCCGCACGCCGCGCGCCCCCGCCAGGAAGCTGTCCTTCTGGCAGATCAGGCGGCCGCCGTGCTCGTCGAGCTTCATCGGCAGTACCGTGCCGGGATACGGCGCGGCGAACGCGACCTTGGCCTTGCCGTGTCCGGTATGGGTATACAGGGTGGCGAACAGGCTCTCACCGGTGAGCACGCGCTTGCCGGCGCTCATCACCTTGTCCATGAAGCCGCCGCCCTGGCCGCTGTGCGAGCCATCGCCGAACACCGTATCCATCTGCACGGACGAATCCTTGAACATCAGCGCACCCGCTTCGGCGATCGCACTTTCGCCCGGGTCCAGTTCGATCTCCACGAACTGCATTTCATGGCCGACGATGCGGAATTCGATGTCGTCCGCGCGCTGCTGGTGCGGGCCGTTGCCCGGCACAGGCGGCGGGGTGGGGGGCATTCCGGGACTGTCGCCACTCAGTTCCGGCACTTCGCTGATCGCCATCCAGCCGCTCATGCCCTGGCACCAGGCCAGCGCCTGCGGATTGGCCTGCGCATGACGGCGGGCGGCCTGGTCATCGAACGGGCCGACACGATCTGCCTGCCCGGGAACATGGAAATACCACTGGCTCATCGTTGCGGGTCCATCGGCTGCGAAAGTGGCGAGTCTAGCGGGCCGGAGCGGAGCATCGCGATGCCCATGAACGGGGGGCATTTGCGGCGTGACTGCTGTATTGCAACAATTATCTGGTAGCGCCGTTCCACCCCCCTCCCAACACAGCCTACCGCCATGTCCCCGAACCGCACTGTCCACGCCCGCCTACCGGTGGTGCGTCCGCTCGTTGTTGCCCTTTCCGCCCTGCTGCCGCTTGCCGCAGCCGCCCAGGAAACACCCGCCAGCAAGGATCCGGTCGCGCTCGACGCCCTGCAGGTGACCGCGCAGCGCCGTGTCGAGAACGCCAAGGACGTGCCGGTGGCGATCACCGCCATCCAGGGTGAGAAGCTGGACGTGCTCGGTTCGGCCGGCGATGACATCCGCTTCCTCGCCGCGCGCGTGCCCAGCCTGAACATCGAATCGTCCTACGGACGTGCGTTCCCGCGCTTCTACATGCGCGGCCTGGGCAATACCGATTTCGATCTCAATGCGTCCCAGCCGGTATCGCTGGTGTACGACGACGTGGTCCAGGAAAGCCCGCTGCTGAAGGGCTTCCCGCTGTTCGACCTGGCCGGCGTGGAAGTGCTGCGTGGGCCGCAGGGCACCCTGTTCGGCCGCAACACCCCGGCCGGCGTGGTCAAGTTCGATTCCGCCCGCCCGTCGCAGGATGCCGATGGTTATCTCAAGGTCGCCTATGGAAGCTATGACACCTGGAACGTGCAGGGTGCGTACGGCGGCCCACTGACCCGCGGCTGGTCGGCCCGCGTATCGGCGCTGTACCAGCGCCGCGACGACTGGGTCACCAACACCCGGGCCGATGCGGCGGCGCAGGGTTTCGAGGGCTATGACGAAGGCGCCGCACGCGTGCAGTTCCTGTACGAAGGCGATGACTTCGAAGCCCTGTTCAACCTGCACAAGCGCAAGCTCAATGGCACCGCGCGCCTGTTCCGCGCCAACATCATCCAGCCGGGCAGCAACGCGCTGGTGGAAAACTTCGACCGTGATGAGGTCGCCACCGACGGGCAGAACTTTTCCGACCTGGAAACCTGGGGCGGCAGCGCGCGCCTGCAGTGGAACCTGGGTCGCGTGACCCTGCACTCGATCACCGGCTACGAGACCGCCGAATCGCTCAACCATGGTGATATCGATGGCGGCTACGGCGCTGCGTTCCTGGGCGACGGCAATTACGGACCGGGCTTCATTCCGTTCCCGTCCGAATCGGCCGACGGCCTGCCGCACCACCGCCAGTGGACGCAGGAATTCCGTGTCGAATCCAATGAGTGGGGTCGCTTCGACTGGCAGGCCGGCGTGTTCTACTTCGATGAAGACGTCACCATCGACAGCTTCAACTATGACTCGCTGACGCCCGGCAACCCGCAGACCGGCCATGCCGTGCAGCAGCAGCGCAACAAGGCCTGGGCCGCCTTCGCGTCGGGCGATTTCGATGTCACCGAGCGCTTCAAGCTGCGCGGCGGCGTGCGCTACACACAGGACAAGAAGGATTTCACCGCCAGCGTGCTACAGGCGGTGGTTGGCGGCACACCCGTCAGCGGTCCGTACGTGGCCAATACCGATGTCGACGATGTCAGCTGGGACCTCAGCGGCGTGTACCAGCTCACCGACAACGTCAACGCCTACGCGCGCGTGGCCAAGGGTTTCCGCGCGCCGTCCATCCAGGGCCGGCTGGCATTCGGTGGCGTCACCCAGGCCGATTCGGAAAAGGTGATCTCGTATGAGGCGGGCATCAAGGCCGACCTGTTCAATCGCCGCGCCCGGCTGGGCTTCAACGTGTTCCGCTACAACGTGGACGGTCAGCAGCTGATCGCGGTGGGTGGCAGCAACAACACCGCCACCCTGCTCAATGCGGACAAGACCATCGGCCAAGGTGCCGAACTGGACTTCGAAGCCTATCTGACCGACACCGTGCTTCTGACGCTGGGTAGCAGCTACAACGACACCGAAATCAAGGACAGCGACCTTGCGGTGGCGATCTGTGGTGGCGGCTGCACCATCACGGATCCGACCACGGTCATCGACGGAGCCACCTATGCGCTGGTCAACGGCAATGCGCTGCCGCAGGCACCGAAGTGGATCCACAACCTGACCCTGCGCGCCGGATTCCCGGTGAACGATGCCAGCGAGTTCTATGTCTATACCGACTGGGCGTACAAGAGTGCGGTGAACTTCTTCCTGTACGAATCGCCGGAGTTCCGCAGCCGCAGCTCCCTGGAAGGGGGCCTGCGCCTGGGCTACAACTGGGATTACGGCCAGTACGACGTGGCGGTGTTCGGTCGCAACCTGACCAATCAGACCCGCGTGGTCGGCGCGATCGACTTCAACAATCTGACCGGCTTCCTCAACGAGCCGCGCACGTACGGCGTGGAGTTCACCGCGAAGTTCTAGGCTGTCGGCGTAGCGCAGTAAAGGTGCCGGCCACTGGCCGGCACCCTTTCCCCGTTACAACGCGCTGGCGGGGCGGATCTTCAGCACCGCTTCTTCGGTCGCGCAATCGCGGCTGGAATGCATGCCGGCCTTGCGGGCGGCCTCGATCTCGCTGCGGGCCGCCAGCAGGTCGCTGTTGAATGCGGCATTGCCGTGCAGGCGCGCCACGGCCGCCGCACCCATGAAGCGGCCTTCCAGGATGTCGCTCTGCCAGTGCACGTTGCAGACCAGGCGGCTCTCCCCGTAGTTGCGGCCGCGCGCGATGATGGCATCAGCGCGGTCCGGCACGATCTCCGACAGGATCAACGCCCATGCCCAGCCGATGGAGGTGTGTCCGGAAGGATACGAACCATTGCCGCGCAGCCCGGCCTCGTCATCCGGCGTGCAGGTCGATTCGCCGTTGACCATGAACGGCCGTGCGCGCTGGTGGTGCTTCTTCGCCGCACGGGTAGCGGCGCTGGCATCTATGCGGCTGCGTTCCAGCAGGCGGTACAGGGCGGGGGTGCGCTGCGCATCCACGTCCAGGTTGATCGCGCAGGAAAACTGGCTGGCGCCTTCCGGGAATCCCAGTTCCGCATCGCGCGTGGCCTGAGCGAAACGCGGCGTACCGCGCAGCGCGCGCGCTTCGCGGCTGACCTGTTCGTCCAGCGCGAAGCCTGCCGAACCCGCCACCGGCGGGGCCGGAACGAGGTCGAGGCTGGCCGGTATCGCAGTGCTGTCCAGGTAACCGATGGCACGCGTGGTGACGCTGGTTTCCACAGCGGCGGGCCTCGTGGCCGGAGCGGCGCAGGCCACCAGCGCCAATGACAGGGAGGCGCCCAGCAGGGCGCGGGAAAGGGGCTGGGCCAGGGACATGGACGGGCTCGTAGCGGAAACGGGCGGCCATGATCGCAGGCGGACGCGCGCGGCGCAGGTGCTGGCGGTCATGCCGCCAGATCCGGCACGGGGCGCCTAGCCGGCGTAGGCGGTCAGCCGGCCGGCCTGTTCAACGACCCGTATCGTGCCGCCGAACGCCGCCGACAGCGGTGCATCCTGCAGCAGGTCCGAACGCGTTCCATCGGCCAGTATCCGGCCATCGCGCAGCAGCACCACGCGTTCGATCTCCGGAATGATCTCTTCGATGTGGTGGGTGACCAGCACCAGGGTGATGCCCTGCCGGGCCAGCGCCTGCATGGTGTCGATCAGCTGCTGGCGTGCCACCAGATCCAGGCCCGTGGAGGGTTCGTCCAGCAGCAGGGCCTGGGGACGGTTGACCAGCGCGCGGGCGATCAGCACGCGGCGGGCTTCCCCCGCCGACAGTTCGGCATAGACACGCCCACGCAGGGCCAACGCTCCGGTCATGGCCAGCGACTGCGCCGCCCGTTCGCGCATGTCCGTGGTGATCTCACGGAAGGACGGCACGACGTAACTGGCGAAGAAGCCGCCCAGCACCGCCTGTTCCGCGGTCAGGCCGGGCATGTCGGCCAGGTTGCTGCTCAGGTCGCCGGTGACGATGCCCAGCTGCGCGCGAAGCCTGTCCACCTGCCAGCGCTGCTGGCCAAGCACCTTCACGGCAATGCCGCCGTCGGCCTGGGCCAGCGGGTACAGCTCGCGGGTGATCAGCTTGATGAAGGTGGATTTGCCGCAGCCGTTCGGTCCCAGCAGCGCGGTGTGCTGGCCCTGGGCGATGCGCAGGCTGAGGCCGTGCAGCACCTTCACCTGCCCGCGCACCACCGTGGCACGGTCCAGTTCAATCAGTGGCGCGGCGTCTGTGGGCAGGACGGCGGGCAATGCGGAGGCGGCGGGATCCAGGCAGGACAACGGACGGTTCCAGTGACAGGAAGGGAGAGGAACGGCGGCGGCCGAAGGTGCAGTTTGCTACGGCAGGCGGCATGATGTCTGCCACGTCCCATCCATCGGCCGCGTCGGCCAGGAGTCCATCTTGCCCGATGTGCCTGCCTGCCTGCGGATGCCCGGCGTCGGCCGCGGTGCGCCCGTTCGATGGGCGCGCGCACTGGTGCTGGTCGCCGGGTTGTGGGGGGCAGCGACAAGCTGCGCGCAGGTCACCGATACCGCCAGTTACCTGCAACGGATGGATGTGGATGGCGACGGCCGGGTCAGCGAACAGGAGTACGTGCAGTGGATGCTGTATGCCTTCGATCGCATGGACGCCGATGGCGACGGCACGCTCGCCCCGCATGAACTGCCCGGTGGCAAGGGACGGCCGATCACGCGCGAACAGCAGCGGCAGACACTGGTGCAGCGTTTCCATCGCCAGGATGCCAATGGCGATGGTTACCTTGACGCGCGCGAACTGGCGGCCCCGCCGCGCTGAGCGGTTGCCCTGCGGCGGCGTAGAATCCGCCCATGCCCGAGCTTCCCGAAGTCGAAACCACCCGCCGCGGCCTGGCGCCCCATCTGCTGGGAAGGACCATCCACGGAGTGATCCTGCGCCGCGCCGATCTGCGCTGGCCCATTCCGACCGAGGTGGCCGCGCTGCTGCCGGGGCAGCGCATCGACGAGGTGCGCCGGCGTGCCAAATACCTGTTGCTGGATACCGCCATCGGCAGCGCTGTTCTGCACCTGGGCATGTCCGGCAGCCTGCGCGTGCTGCCCGGCGACACACCGCTGCGCAGCCACGACCACGTGGACATCAGCCTGGACACGGGACAGCTGCTGCGGTTCAACGATCCGCGTCGCTTCGGCAGCCTGCTGTGGCAGCCGGCCGGGGAGGTTCATCCGTTGCTGCAGGGACTGGGACCGGAGCCCCTGGACGACGCCTTCGACGGCGACTACCTGTTCGAGCGCAGCCGGGGTCGCCGTGTACCGGTCAAGGCCTTCCTGATGGACCAGGCCGTGGTCGTGGGCGTGGGCAACATCTACGCGGCCGAAAGCCTGTTCCGGGCCGGCATCAGCCCATTGCGCGAAGCGGGCAGGGTATCGCGCGAGCGCTACCGGCGCCTGGCCACGGCGATCAAGGACATCCTCGGCCATGCCATCGCACGCGGTGGCACCACGCTGCGCGATTTCATCAGTCCCGATGGGGCACCGGGCTACTTCGAACAGGAACTGTCGGTGTATGGCCGGGACGGGCAGGCGTGCGTCACCTGCGGGCGGCTGCTGCGGCACGCGATGATCGGCCAGCGCGCCAGCGTATGGTGTGGCTACTGCCAGCGCTGACCGATGCCTGCAGGCCGCTGCTGCCTGTTAACGAACGTGTTCGCATAATGGGCGCCTCCCACGCACCGGCGGCTTCGAATGCAACGACGCGACTTCCTCCGCAATGCCTCCCTGGCCATGGCAGCCCTCGGCCTGCCGGCACTGTCTGCCGCGGCGGGCAAGGGGCGGCAGCTTGGCCTGCGCCGGCTGGGGCAGCCGCAGCCGTTCGATTTCGCCACATTGAAGGGCCAGGCGCGCGCGTTGGCGGCCGCCCCCTACCAGACCCACAAGCGCACCCTGCCCGGACCGGTGGAGGCGCTGGACTGGGACCAGTACCAGTCCATCGGCTACCGCCAGGACCACGCGCTGTGGGCGGACCAGCCGGGGAAATTCCAGGCGAAATTCTTCCACCTGGGCCTGTACTTCCATTCGCCGGTACGGATGTTCGACGTCGTGGACGGCAAGGCGCAGGAACTGGCCTACGATGGCGCGGCGTTCGATTATGGAAAGAGCGGCATCAAGGATGGCCAGCTGCCGACGGACCTGGGATTCGCCGGTTTCCGCCTCAACACGCGCGAAGACACCGACCGTGATTTCGCCGCGTTCCTGGGTGCAAGCTACTTCCGTGCCGTCGGCAAGGAAGGCCAGTACGGCCAGTCCGCGCGCGGGCTGGCGATCGATACCGGGCTGGGGCGGCCGGAGGAATTCCCGGATTTCATCGCCTATTACCTGGAACAGCCGTCTGCGGACTCGGACACGCTCATCGTGTATGCGCTGCTGGATTCGCCCAGCGTGGCCGGTGCATGGCGCTTCGCGATCACCAATGGCGATGTGCTGCTGATGGACATCGACAGCGCGCTGTATCCGCGCAAGGCCATCGAGCGGCTGGGCATCGCGCCATGCACCAGCATGTACCAGGTGGGCGAGAACGATCGCCGCATGGGCTGGGACTGGCGCCCGGAAATCCACGATACCGACGGCCTGTCGATGTGGACGGGAAGCGGCGAGTGGATCTGGCGGCCGCTGTGCAATCCGCGCGAGCTGCGATTCAACATGTTCGTGGACCAGGGGCCACGTGGATTCGGCCTGCTGCAGCGCGACCGCGATTTCGACCATTACCAGGACGACGGCGTGTTCTACGAGAAGCGTCCCTGCCTGTGGGTGGAGCCCAAGGGCGAGTGGGGGGAAGGTTCGGTGCAGCTGGTGGAGATTCCCACCGTGGATGAAACCTTCGACAACATCGTCGCATTCTGGAACCCGGCGCAGAAGCCGCAACCGGGCCAGGAACTGCTGATCGGCTATCGCCTGTACTGGGGGGCTGAACCGCCGGCGCGCCCACCGCTGGCGCATTGCGTGGCCAGCCGCACCGGCCTGGGCGGTGTCATCGGCAGGAAACGCAGCTATTTCTCATGGCGCTTCGCGGTGGATTTCGCCGGCGGCGAACTGGCCGGACTGATCGACAAGGGCGAGGTGGAGGCGGTGGTGGAAACCAGCCGTGGCCGGGTGGAGATCGTGTCGGCGCGGCCTTTGCGCGAGATCGACGGCTATCGCGCGATGTTCGATCTGGTCCCTCCGGACGAGGGCACCCAGCAGATCGACATCCGCCTGTTCCTGCGCAGCGGCGGCAGGACGCTCACCGAAACCTGGCTGTACCAGTACAGCCCGCCACCGGCCGGCGCCCCGGAACGCACGTTGTACTGAGGCCTGCGGCCGCGCCAGCCCGGATCAATGCACGCCGCCCAAGGCGTCCCGGGCTACCGGCCGCGTAGGGTCACAGCGGCAGGTTGGACTGCAGTGGCTCGATGCGGCCTTCGCCGCGGGTGATCTTCTTGAACTCGGCGCGACTCACCGATACGTAACGCTCGTTGCCGCCGATCTCCACCTGCGGACCATCCTGCACGGCATGGCCCTGCTCATCCACACGCACGGTCATCGTGGCCTTCTTGCCGCTGTGGCAGATGGTCTTGATTTCCTGCATCTCGTCGGCCCACGCCAGCAGGTACTGGCTGCCCTCGAACAGTTCGCCGCGGAAGTCCGTGCGCAGCCCGTAGCACAGCACCGGGATGCGCAGCTGGTCCACCACTTCGCTGAGCTGCCAGACCTGGGCGCGGCTGAGGAACTGCGCTTCATCCACCAGCACGCAGCCCAGCGGGCCATGCGCGGCAATGTCGTCCGCAACCAGCCGCTGCAGGTCGCTGTCGCGTTCGAAGGCCATGCCGTCGGCCTTGAGCCCGATCCGTGACGCCACCACGCCGCTGCCGGCGCGGTTGTCCAGCCGGGGCGTGAGGATGGCCACGCGCATGCCGCGCTCACGATAGTTGTGGGCGCTCTGCAGGAGCGTGGTGGTCTTCCCGGCATTCATCGCCGAGTAGTAGAAATAGAGCTTGGCCATCGACCGATTCTAGCGGTTCGAAGCCGGCTCAGTCGCCGCGCAGTGGCTTGGGCGAGCCGACATCGACGGCGCTGTGGTCGCCGGCCTGCAGCTGTTCGTCCTGCCATTTCCAGTAGACCTCGGGCTGCCAGAGACGCTCGGCGTAATAGACCTCCGGTACGACCTTCACCATCTGGCCGTTGAAGCGCACCTGCATGGCGGTCATCGCGCCCAGCGCGCCGGTGCGGCTGCCGGTCATCTCGCCCCTGTTGCGGCGCATTTCCCGGTCCTGGCGGGGCTTGGCCACCGGGTCGCCATATTCGGCGTAGATCCTCCTTCCTTCACGGACCGCGCGCTCGCGTTCCTCTTCATCCAGTGCTGCCCAGTATTGTTCGCGACGCACCAGGAGCCAGTGCGTACCGCGTTCGGCGGCCAGGTCCATCCAGGCATAGCCCTGCGCGCGATCGGCCGGGCCACCCCTGCCGTTCCACAGCAGCTCGGCCATCAGCGCCTGCGACAGCTTGTCGGCGTACCGGGCGCCGAGCTGGAAATACCGGCGGGCATCTTCCGGACGGTTGCGCTCCACCGCTTCCAGGCCGAGCTGGCGATAGCGCAGGTCAGGGTGCGCCTTGAGGTAGGCGGGCGAACTGACCACCGCGTGCTCCTGCAACGACAGAGGGGCATCTTCGGCCATCGACGGCGTGACAGCCGCCAGCACCAGGGCCAGCAGGACGGTAGAGCGCGTAATCGGCAGGTTCATCGGGTCACCTCCTGTGTTCTGTGGCGAGGATGCCATCATTCCGGTGCGACCGGCACCCATGCCCTGTCACGGGCCGGGAGCGGCCGTTACAATCGCCCGCTCATGCATGGTCTCAACCCCCCCCAACGCGCTGCGGTGCTTCACGTCGAAGGCCCCCTGCTGGTGCTGGCCGGCGCCGGCAGTGGCAAGACGCGGGTGATCGTGGAGAAGATCGCCCATCTGATCGGCTGCGGGCGCTATCCCGCGCGCCGTATCGCGGCGATCACCTTCACCAACAAGTCCGCCAAGGAGATGCGCGAGCGCGTGGCCCGGCGGCTGCGCGACCAGGATGCCGATGACGTCACCATCTGCACCTTCCACGCGCTCGGCCTGAAATTCCTGCAGATCGAGCACGCTGCGGTGGGACTGAAGCGCGGCTTCTCCATCTTCGATTCCGACGACAGCAACGCGCAGATCAAGGATCTGATGCATGGCGCCCGGCCGGATGACATCGACGATGTCAGAAACCTGATTTCGCGTGCGAAGAACGCCGGCCTGTCGCCGGAGCAGGCCATGCACGCTGCGCGGAGCAACCGCGAGAAGGAGGCGGCCGGTGTCTACGAACGCTACCAGCTGCGCCTGACCGCCTTCAATGCCGTGGATTTCGATGACCTGATCCGGCTGCCGGTACAGGTACTGGAAGAAAATCCGGATATCGCCGTGGCCTGGCGCGAGCGAATCGGCTACCTGCTGGTGGATGAGTGCCAGGATACCAACGACGCCCAGTACCGGCTGCTCAGGCAGCTGGCCGGCGAGCGCGGAAACTTCACCTGCGTGGGCGACGACGACCAGTCCATCTATGCATGGCGCGGCGCCAATCCGGAAAACCTGCAGCAGATGGCGCGCGACTATCCTGCGTTGCAGATCATCAAGCTGGAGCAGAACTACCGCTGTTCCAACCGGGTGCTGCGCGCGGCCAATGCACTGATCGCCAACAACCCGCACGAGCACCTGAAAAAGTTGTGGAGCGACCAGGCCGATGGCGAGCGCATCCGCGTGTGGGAGTGCCGCAACAGCGAACACGAGGCAGAGAAGGTCGCCGCCGAGATCGCCTTCATCGCGCAGTCGCGCAGGGTGCCTTGGGGCGATTTCTGCATCCTGTTCCGCGGCAATTTCCAGTCGCGTCCGCTGGAGAAGGCGCTGCAGCTGGCGCAGGTCCCGTACCACCTGTCCGGTGGCACCGTCTTCCTGGAACGCCAGGAAGTGAAGGACACCCTGGCCTGGCTGCGCCTGCTGGTGAACCCGGACGACGATACGGCGTTCATGCGCGCGGTGCAGGCGCCGCGGCGCGACGTCGGTGCCGGCACGCTGGCCAGACTGGCCGAGCTGGCTTCGGAAAAGGGCATGCCGATGGCACAGGCGGCCGAAGCCATCGGTGCCCTGCAGCAGCTGCCGCCCCGCGCGGCCAACAGCCTGGCGCGCTTCACCGACATCCTGCGCGACCTGCGTGCGCAGACCCGCGAGATTTCCTCAGGCGACATGATCCGCCGGGTGGCGAAGGAATCCGGGCTGCTCAGTGAACTGCGCCAGCAGGCCAAGGAAGAGGCCACCTACCAGCGGCGTGCCAACAACATCGAAGAGCTTGCGCAGTGGTTCGAAGGCGGCCCACGCGGTGCCACGGCCGCCGACCTGGCCGGCCAGCTGGCCCTGCTGTCACGCAACGACAAGGACGACGGGGGCAACCAGGTGCGCATGATGACCCTGCATGCATCCAAGGGACTGGAGTTCCCCTATGTGTTCATCGTGGGCTGCGAGGACGGCGTGCTGCCGCACCAGGTCAGCCTGGACGAAGGCAACCTGCAGGAAGAACGCCGCCTGCTGTACGTGGGAATCACCCGCGCCAAGGTGCAGCTGTGGATGAGCTACAGCAAGCTGACGCGGAAATTCGGCGAGCACATCCGGCTCAAGCCCAGCCGGTTCTTCGAAGAGATTCCCGTCGAGGAGATCCAGCGCGACGGCGCCGATCCCGTCGCCGATGCCGCGCGCAAGAAAGAGCGGGCCACCGCAGGACTGGCGGCCATCCAGGCATTGTTCGATTGAGGGCGGAGCCGGACACGCACCGGTCTCACGTTGCACAATCAAGGCGGGTTCCCCCGGGAGTGACGCACGTGCATCGGATTGAAAGCGAACGCCTGCGGTTGCGCCCCATCGATGCGGATGCGGACGCCGCTCGCATGCTCGCGCTGCTCAACGATCCCGGCTTCCTGCGTTTCATCGGTGACCGCGGCGTGCGCGACGCGGCACAGGCGCGCGAGTACATCGCCCTTCGCGTGTTGCCCAGCTATGCGGTTCACGGTTACGGCATGTACGCGGTAGAACGCAGGAGCGACGGCGCGTGGCTGGGCAATGCCGGGCTGGTGCGCCGCGACGGACTGCCGGGACCGGACATCGGCTACGCGCTGCTGTCGGCGCATGCCGGGCAGGGCTATGGCCGCGAGGCGGCGCGCGCGGTGTTCGACCATGCCCGCGATGGGCTGGGCATGCACGATCTCTATGGCATCACCGACGCAGACAACAGCGCGTCCGCGGCGATCCTGCGTGGCCTGGGCATGCAGCCGCGTGGACTGATCCAGCTGCCTGGCAGCGAAGCATGGGTGAGCCTGTTCGCCACGCCGGGAGCAGGCTGAGGCCAACGGCCGGCGTCAGGCGCCGCGTAACGCCGCCAGCTCGGCCTGAAGCCCGGCAACGGCCGCTTCCAGCTGTGCCACGCGCTCGGCCAGGCCGGCATCCGCACCCGCACCACCGGCCGCCGTGGCCGACGCTGCCGTTGCGAATGCTGCGGCCAGCGCCTCACCGTCCACTTCACCGCACAGCAGGTGCATGTAGCGGTCTTCGCGCTGGCCGCTGGCACGCGGCAGGGTCACCACCAGTTCGCGCTGTTGCAGGCGCTCGATGGCATGCCGTGCTTCATCGGCGTCGGCGAAACGATGCAGGCGTTCGCTGCGGCCCAGCAGTTCGCCCAGCGTCTGGGGCCCGCGCAGCAGCAGCAACGCCAGCAGCACGGTCTGTTGCCGGGTCAGGTCCAGCGCGGACTGCAGGCGGTGTTCATAGCGGTCCGCGCGCGAGGAAAAGTGCTGGCGGGCCAGGCCCAGCGTTTCCAGATGGCGCAGCGCGTGCTGGACGTCGCCGGCGGCGAGGTTCATCAGGGGGTCGCGCGCCGTCTTCTGGTTGGCGGCCGACTGCGCTGCGTTGATGGTCAGCGGATAGGTGTCCGGCGTGGTCGCTTCCTTTTCCACCAGGCATCCCAGCAGGCGTGCCTGCGTTGCGTCCAGCAGCGGGCGGGCAGGGGCATCGGTGGCATCGGTCATGGTGGGCTCCAGACGGCAAAGGCGGGCAGCCTGCAAGCATAGCGGCTGTCGCTGGCAGGTTTGTCGCTAGAATGGCGCGGTTCTGTACAAGGTGAAGCCCATGCGTCGTCGTATCGCCCCCCTGCCGATCTCCCTGCTCGCCGTGGCATTGATCGGCGTGTCTGCCTGCAAGCGCGTTGAAACGCCCGCCGAGGCCGCTGCGCCCGCCAGCGCTGCGACACCGGAAACCGCCGCCGCCAGTGGAGACGACAACCTGAACGCGGTGCTGTGGGTGCAGCGCGCCGAGGAATACAAGGCCAGCGCGGAGCAGACCTATCGGGCCGCCGCGGACAGGCTGGACAGCGCCCTGAAGGCACCGAACTGGGATGCGCTGGTGCCGGAGGAGCGTGGAAACGACGCCACGGGGCTGAAGCCTGCCGTGGTGCTGGACCTGGATGAGACCGTGCTCGACAACTCGCCTTACCAGGCGCGCCTGGTGCGCGATGGCAAGGAGTATGACGAGATGTCGTGGGACCAGTGGGTCGCCGAGAAGAAGGCGCGCCCGGTGCCGGGGGTGGTCGATTTCGCGCGCGCCGCCAACGAGAAGGGCGTGACCCTGCTCTACATCTCCAACCGCGCGGTCCACCTGAAGGACGCCACGCTGGCCAACCTGCGCGCGGTCGGCCTGCCGGTGGCCGATGACAGCGTGTTCCTCGGTCTGGGTACGGTGGTGCCGGGCTGTGAACAGGCCGGCAGCGAAAAGAACTGCCGCCGCCGCCTGGCCGGCCAGAAGTACCGGGTACTGATGCAGTTCGGCGACCAGATGGGCGATTTCGTCGAAGTCACCGCCAATACCCGTGACGGCCGCGCAGCGCTGCTGGAGCAGTACCACGACTGGTTCGGCGAACGCTGGTGGATGCTGCCCAATCCGACCTATGGCGGTTGGGAGCCGGCTCAGTTCAACAACGATTACAGCCAGTCGCGCCAGGCCCGCCATGATGCCAAGCGGGATGCGCTGGATTACGCACCGTGAGCCGCGATCCGCTGCCGTTGCGCGATGACGAGCGCCTGATCTTCGCGCTCGATGTGCCTGATCGCGTGCAGGCGCTGGACTGGGTCGATCGCCTGGGTGACAGCGTGTCGTTCTACAAGATCGGCATGGAACTGCTCGCGTCGGGCGAGTACTTCCAGGTGCTGGATGAACTGGCGCAACGCGACAAGCGGGTGTTCGTGGACCTGAAGTTCTTCGACATCCCGGCAACCGCCGCAGCGGTGGTCAGGCGTCTTTCGCAGTGGCCGGTGAGCTACTGCACCATCCACGGCTGGCACCCGGCGATGATGGAAGCCTGTGCGGCCGTGGCCGGTCCGGACATGCGCCTGCTGGCGGTGACCGTGCTGACCTCGATGGGCCGCGAGGATCTGGCGCGGATGGGAATCGATCGCGAGCCGGTCGATGTGGTGGTGGAACGGGCGCGTGCTGCCCAGGCTGCCGGCATCGATGGCGTGATTGCTTCGGGCCAGGAGGCGGCACCGATTCGTGCGGCGACCGGCGCCGGTTTTTCCATCGTCTGCCCGGGTATCCGTCCCGGTGGACCGGCAGGCGATGACCAGAAACGCACCGTGGGCGTGGCGCAGGCTTTCGCCGATGGTGCCGATGCCATCGTGGTCGGCCGCCCGATCCGCCTGGCGGCCGATCCGGTGGCTGCTGCGCGGGCGATCCAGGCCGAGATCCTGGGCGCACGGGGCCGCTGAGTCGAACGGCAGAACGCGGCTCACGTCCGCGCTCTGCCCGTACATCCCTAGTGGTCGCCCACGATGCGCTGGATGAAGCTGTCGATCTCCGCCGAGGCGAGCCGTGCATAGACCCCCGGCGACCCTTCGCGAGCGCAACCCCGGCCCCAGCTCACCACGCCCAGCTGGGCCCAGCCGCGGTCGGCCGCCTTGACGAACAAGGGGCCGCCCGAATCGCCCTGGCAGGAATCCTTGCCGGCGCGGCTGGCGCACATCTCCAGCTGGCCATCCACGCGATTGCGCCCGGCGTACTGCTGCTGGCACTCCCTGACGGGTATGAACGGCACACTGACTTCCTGCATGCGGGACGGGCCAGCACCGCCCTCGCGCAGTGCCCCCCAACCAGCGACGTCCAGCAGCCGGCCCTGCTGCTCGTATCCGCTGCCTTCAGCGCCCAGCAGTCGCATCGGCTCGATGTCGTTCACCGGTGTCGCCAGCCGCAACAGGGCCACGTCCGCCTTCCGGGATGATGTGTAGCGCGGATGGATGTGGACCTGGGTTACGCCGATGGTTGTTCCCGAGCCGTCATCCAGTTGTGTCTGCCCCACCCGGACAGCATAGGCGCCCGGGTCGTCGTCTACACAGTGGGCGGCGGTGAGAACCCATGAGGGCGCGATCAGCGTGCCGCCACACCAATGGCGCTGAAGGGGCGTGTCACCTCGGGACAGCAGCTGGATACTGACCAGAAAGGGATAGGCGCCATCAGGCACATCCGTACCGCCGACGATCTGCGGCCAGACGGTCGGCGGTTTCAGGGGTGTGTCCGCACAGGCGGCAGGGCCGGCGAGCAGGGCCAGAAACACGCCGGTCGCCAAGGGGAAGCTGGTGCGCATGGTCGATCTCCGCAATGCCGACACAGCGTCGGCCCCTTCATCCCAGCCGGGATCCGCAGCAGGTGCTGTGACTGGTTACGCATGAAGGACTGCGGCAGCGTGTGCCCTACAGCGACATCAGGGCTTGCCGGACACGCCCAGCGCCGCCGACGCGCTTTTCGTCCGCCCTTGTGATTCAATGGTTTGGAAGAATCACCGGCAGTACGGACACCGCTGCCTTGCTGCTGCCACATCGGACCCGTCAAGATGCAGGCCGGTCTGGGGAGTCCGAACCACGATGTCGACAATGAACCGGCGCGCGCTGCGCCACGCATGGGCCTTCGGTACGTTGGCACTGCTGTCGCTGGCGGCCTGCCGCAAGGATGCTCCTGATCCTGCCGTTCCCGCCGCCGAGCCGGTGGCTGCAGTGCAGGCGATGGCGCGGGCGATCGCCGACAACGATCTGGTCGCATATGCCCGGCTGTCGGTACCGCCGGACCAGTTCAGCCGGCTGGAACAGGCCTGGGCGCAGGGGCACAGCCGCTGGCCGCTGACCGAGCTGCCCCTGCATGACCAGTTGCTGCCCATGCTGCAGGCCTTGTCGGCGGACGACGCCAGCGGTCAGCTGCAGCGCAGCTTCGATCGCCAGCTGGCCGGCCAGGCCGCTGCGGTACGCCAGGCGGCACAGTCGATGGGACTGTTCGGCGTGCAGTACCTGCGGCACCAGACGATCTACACGCCCAGCCAGCAGGCGCATTACATCCAGGTGGTGGAAACGCTGGCGGCGTGGGCCGGCGGCGCGCCACTGAGCGATCGTGCGCGGGCGCGCGCCAGCATCGCCGCGCTGATCCAGGCCGCCCGGACAGCGGGAATCACCGACGATGCCGGGTTGCAGCAGGCCGGCATGGTGTCCAGCCTGGGCCAGCTGGGGCCCTTCATCGGCACCCTGAAGACGGTGCTGGCCAGCTATGGACTGGATCTGGACACCTCGTTGCGCGGGGTTGCCGGCGACGTGCTGTCGCTGCAGGGCGACAACGCCCTGGTGGGCCTGCAGTATCCGCTGGCTGGAAAGACCATCACGTTGCAGATTCCGCTGACGCGTCGCGAAGGGCACTGGTATCTCACCCGCACGCTGGCCGATACCGATGCATTGCTGCGTGGCGCGCAGGCTGCCGAAGCCGCGTCGACGGCCGTCCCCGAACTGCCTGCGGGCACCGGGGAAGCTGCGGACCCCCCGGCTAAGCCATAATGGCGCCGATGCCGAAACAGAATCCGCTGCCGTTTCCCGGCGAACAATCCGAGCAGACTCCCGCCGATGCGGCGATGGAGTCCCCGAAGCCTCTCGACGCCCCCGTGCCGGCGCCGGTTGCTGCCGCGCGCGTAGCGTCCGGCCGCCGGCCGTGGTGGGCGCGCCTGCTGGGCCGCCTGGCCGAACCGTGGCTGTCGCTGGACATCGAGCCGGAGGACCCGGGACGTTACAACGATGGCCGGCCTGTCATCTACGTGCTGGAAGACTACGGACTGTCCAACGCGCTGATCCTGGACAAGGCCTGCCGCGAAGCAGGCCTGCCTTCGCCGCTGGTGCCGCTGCCCGGCGATCCCACCGGCCGTCGCCGCGCCTACGTGGCGCTGTCGCGGCGCAGTTCCAGCAACTCGATCATTCCTGAACAGCGTGGTGCCCGGACCCATTCGGATTCACTGGCCAAGGTCCTGCAGGCGCACCGTGCGCGTGGCGACCTGGACGTGCACCTTGTGCCGGTATCGATCTTCGTCGGCCGTGCGCCGGACAAGCAGAGCGGCTGGTTCGCCGTGCTCTTCTCCGAGAACTGGGCGCTGGTGGGGCGTTTCCGGCGCCTGCTGGCGGTGCTGCTGAACGGGCGCAGCACCATCGTCCGGTTCGCGCCGCCGATCTCGCTGCGTTCGACGGTCGATGAGGGCTTGGACCCCGAGCGCACCGTACGCAAGCTGCAGCGCGTGCTGCGCACGCATTTCCGGCGTATCCGCGAGGCGGTGATCGGGCCGGACCTGTCCACTCGCCGCCTGCTGGTGGACAAGGTACTGGCCGCTGACACCGTGCGCGAGGCGATCGCCGCGCAGGCGCGTCGCGACAACAGCAAGCCGGCCGACGCCTGGCGCAAGGCACACGCCTACGCCTGGGAAGTGGCCGCCGATTACTCCAGTCCCGTGGTGCGCTCGGCCAGCTTCATGCTGAGCCATGTGTGGAACCGGATCTACGCCGGTGTGCTGGTCCATCACCTGGACAAGTTCAAGGCCGCCGCGCCGGGCCACGAAGTGGTCTACGTGCCCAGCCACCGCAGCCACATGGATTACCTGCTGCTGTCCTACCTGCTGTACGACCGTGGCATCGTGCCGCCGCACATCGTGGCCGGCATCAACCTCAACCTGCCGGTGGTCGGCACGCTGCTGCGCAAGGGCGGCGCCTTCTTCATCCGCCGTTCCATCCGTGGCAACGCGCTGTATTCGGCGGTGCTCAGCGAGTATGTGGCGCAGCTGGTCGCTGGCGGCTACTCGATCGAATACTTCGTCGAAGGCGGGCGTTCGCGTACCGGGCGTCTGCTGCAGCCCAAGGGCGGCATGATCTCGATGACGCTGCGTGCGTTCCTGCGCCAGCCACGCAAGCCGGTGCTGTTCCAGCCGATCTACATCGGCTACGAGAAGCTGATGGAAGGCGGCAGCTATCTGGACGAGCTGTCCGGCCGGCCGAAGGAAAAGGAATCGATCTGGTCGCTGTTGTGGGGCATCCCCAAGGTGCTCAAGCAGAACTACGGCCAGGTGGTGGTGAACTTCGGCGAACCCATCGCGCTGAACGACGTGCTGGCCGAGAAGGCACCGGAGTGGGATGGCCAGGCGGTGGCCGAGGACGAGAAGCCGTCGTGGCTGTCGACGACGGTGGATACGCTGGCCGATTCCATCCAGGTGCACATCAACGCCGCTGCCGACGTCAATCCGATCAACCTGATCGCGCTGGCGCTGCTGTCCACGCCGAAGCACGCCATGGGCGAGGCCGACCTGATCGCGCAGATCCAGCTGTGCAAGACGCTGCTGGAGCAAATGCCGTATTCCGGACGGGTGACGGTGACTCCGCATTCGCCCGAGCGCATCATCGCCCACGCCGAAGACATCAACGTACTCACGCGCGTGAAGCATCCGCTCGGCGACGTGCTCAGCGTCAGCGGCGACACCGCCGTGCTGCTGAGTTACTTCCGCAACAACGTCCTGCATCTATTCACCGCATCGTCGTGGGTGGCGTGCTGCTTCCAGAACAACCGTCGCATGGGCCGTGCCGGCCTGGTGCGGCTGGGGCGCATCGTGTATCCGTTCCTGCAGGCCGAGTTGTTCCTGCCGTGGACCGAAGACGAATTCGCGCAGCGCATCGAGCAGACCATCGACCTGTTCATCCGCGAAGGCCTGCTGCTGCAGGTCGGAGAGGACGAGGGCGGCGTGCTGGCGCGCAACACCGGGCAGACCGACGAAGTGTTCCGCCTGCGGGCGATCGGGCACTCGCTGCAGCAGGCCTTCGAGCGTTACTACATCACCATTTCCGTGCTGGTGAAGAACGGTCCCGGCACGCTGGGTGCGGCGGAACTGGAAAGCCTCTGCCAGCAGGCCGCGCAGCGTCTGAGCCTGCTGTATGCGCCGGCCGCGCCGGAGTTCTTCGACAGGACGCTGTTCCGTGGCTTCATCCAGAAGCTGCGCGAGCTGCGCCTGGTGTGGCCCGACGAGAACAGCAAGCTGATGTTCGATGAACGCCTGGATGCGTGGGCCAAGGATGCCAAGTTCATCCTCGGCCGCGAGCTGCGGCACACCATCGAGCGGGTGAGCCCGGAAGCGGCCAGGCCCGAAGAGGCCGCACCGCAGGATTGACCCGGGTCGGGCCGGCCGCTGGCCGGCAACGATCGTGGGAGTGTCGCGGTGCCTCGCCAGCGACCTGCACGATGCCCCTGCTCCCGGAACCGGCGTCGTTACGCCGGCTCGTCGGGAATCTGCAGGCTCTCCAGGCGCGCGATGCAGTCCTTCAGCTGCAGCCTGCGTTTCTTCAGGCGCTTGGACTCCAGGTCGTCCTCGCCGTTGGCGGCCATCCGTGTGATGCGTTCATCCAGGGCGCGATGCTCCGCACGCAGCGACAGCAGGCGTTCGACGATCTCGGCGGGTGAATAGGTGTCCACGTCCAGAGCATACACAGCCGCGATGACCGCCGGGAGAACCCGCCCCGGCGACGGTGCTTGCGGCCGGGATCGAGCCGGTAGAATGGACGGATGAATGCCGCCGTTCCCCTGCCCGATCCACTGCCACGCGCCGCCCATGCGCCTGATGCAGGTGCCTGCGTGCAGGAAACGCTGGGCCGGCGCCTGCGCCGCCAGGTCGGCCAGGCGATCGCCGACTACGGGATGATCGAGGCCGGCGACAAGGTGATGGTCTGCCTGTCCGGCGGCAAGGACAGCCATACCCTGCTGGACATGCTGCTGCAGCTGCGCAGGAAGGCGCCCGTGCCGTTCGAACTGGTGGCGGTCAACCTGGACCAGAAGCAGCCCGGGTTCCCGGCGCATGTGCTGCCGGAGTATCTGGCCGCGCTCGACGTGCCGTACCAGATCATCGAACAGGACACCTATTCGGTGGTCACCCGGGTGATTCCCGAGGGCGGCACGCTGTGTTCACTGTGTTCCCGGATGCGTCGCGGCGCGCTGTACCGGCATGCCGGTATCCATGGCTTCACGAAGATCGCGCTCGGCCACCATCGCGACGACATGGTGGCGACGTTGTTCATGAACCTGTTCCACCATGCCCGGCTGTCGGGCATGCCGCCGAAGCTGCGCAGCGATGATGGCCGGCACGTGGTGATCCGTCCGCTGGCCTACGTGCGCGAACATGACATCGCCGCCTACGCGCAGGCGCGACGCTTCCCGATCATTCCCTGCACCCTGTGCGGCAGCCAGCCGAACCTGCAGCGCGCCCAGGTGGGAAGGATGCTGGCCCAGTGGGATCGCGAGCATCCGGGGCGTGTCGACCAGATCGCCCGTGCCATGGCCAACATCGAGCCTTCGCAGCTGGCTGATCCACGCCGGTTCGATTTTCTGTCGCTGACCCGCGATCCTGCCGCGGCCTGCGACGTTCCTCCATCGTCGGCCGGCATCGCATCGCCGGCCGGCGCAGCCCATGAGACGGCTGCCGGTCACGCTGGCGCGTCTTCGTCCTCTTCTGCCCCTGGAAATCCATGTTCTTTCGCAACCTGACGTTCTTCCGCTTCCCGACCGCCACCGATTTCTCCGAAGTCGACACCCTGTTGCCGAACGCGCTGCTCAAGCCGGTCGGCCCGCTGGAGATGAGTTCGCGTGGCTTCATTTCGCCGTTCGGCCGCGAGGAGAAGGAACAGTTCTCGCACCGCATCGGCGAGCACCTGTGGCTGACCGTTGGTGGCGAGGACAAGCTCCTGCCCGGCGCGGTGGTCAATGACCTGCTCGAGCGCAAGCTGGAAGAGATCGAATCGAACGAAGGCCGCCGTCCGGGTGGTCGCGAGCGCAAGCGCATGAAGGACGACCTGCTGCACGAGCTGCTGCCGCGCGCCTTCGTGAAGAACACGCGCAATGATGCCTTCCTGGATCTGGCGCATGGTTACGTGGCGGTGGATTGCTCCAGCCGCAAGACCGCCGAATACTTCATGTCCGACATCCGTGGGCTGCTGGGCAGCTTCCCGGCGATGCCACTCAATGCCGAAGTGGCGCCGCGTTCGATCCTGACCGGCTGGATTGCCGGAGAACCGCTGCCGACGGGCCTGGCGCTGGGCGAAGAGTGCGAGATGAAGGACCCGGTGGAAGGCGGCGCGGTGGTCAAGTGCCAGCACCAGGAACTGCGCTGCGACGAGATCGACAAGCACCTGGACGCCGGCAAGCAGGTGACCAGGCTGGCGCTGGTGTTCGAGGACAACCTGTCGTTCGTGATCGGCGACGACCTGATCGTGCGCAAGCTGAAGTTCCTCGATGGCGCGCTGGACCAGCTGGAACACAGCGACGACGATGGCCGCCGCGCCGAGCTGGATGCGCGCTTCGCGCTGCAGAGCGCCGAGATCCGCCGCCTGTTCCTGCTGCTGGAAGACGCGTTCAAGCTCAGCAAGGCCGACTGAACAGGCAGTCGCGGGATTCGCTGACGTCCAGGCCGATCCCGCGGCGTATGCTGGTCCCATGCCCCTGACGCTCCGCCGCCTGCTCGCCTCCCCGCAACCGTCTGCCTTGCAGCGCGACACCGTGCGCCTGCGCGTGGATGACGATGCGGAGATTGAAGTGCTGCGCGTCCGCGATCCACGTGCACGTCGCATCAAGCTCAGCGTGGATGAACGCGGTGCGCGCCTGACCTTGCCGTTGCGTGCCAGCCTGGTCACCGGCGAGCGCTTCCTCGAACAGCATCGTGGTTGGCTGGTGCAGCAGTTGCAGCATTACCGGTCCGACCGGATGCCGTCACTGCTGGTGCCGGGGGAGGAGGGACAGCTGCCGTTGCGTGGCGAACTGCTGCCTCTGCGCTGGCAGGAAGGCCGCTATGCGAAGCTGGTGGTGGATGAGGCGGGCGCATGCGTGCACTGGCCGGCCCGCGCGACGCCTGCGACGCTCAAGCGCCTGCTGCGCGAGTTCTACGAAGCACAGACGCGGGCCGATGTCGGCCAGTGGCTGCCGCGTTATCTGCCGGGGCTGCCGCGGGCGCCGGCGCGGGTGCGCCTGAAGGTGATGTCCTCGCAGTGGGGATCGCTGGCACCGGATGGCAGCATGGCGCTCGATCTTGCCCTGGTGCTGGGGCGGCCATCGGCATTCGAATATGTGCTGGTCCACGAGTTGTGCCACCTGCTGCACGCCAATCATTCGCCGGCGTTCTGGTACGAAGTGGAGCAGCGTTTTCCTGCCTGGCGCGCCGAGCGCGACTATTTCCATCAGGAAGGCCGGCGGCTGAAGGCGATGCTGCGGCAGCTGCTGTGATCC
>JAEZCF010000105.1 GCA_023430045.1 Pseudomonadota bacterium
CCGATGGGGGCTCCGGCGACGTGTATGCGCGGCGCACTACCGGAAGCGTCCACGCGACGGTTGGCTCGGGCGACCTGATGGTCGACGGCGCCGGCAGCCTGGACCTGCTTTCGGTCGGTTCCGGCGAAGCCAAGGCCAGCAACATACGCGGCGACGTCCACGTCGGCAGCGTCGGTTCGGGTGACGTCGAACTGCGCGATATCGATGGCAACCTGCGCATCGACACCGTCGGCTCGGGCGATACCGAAGCGCGCCAGGTACGCGGCAACGTGGAGATCGGTGTGGTCGGCTCCGGCGATACCGAACTGCGTGACGTAGGTGGCAGCGTGCGCGTGCGCAGCCACGGCTCGGGCGACATCAAGGCCGAAGGCGTGGGCGGTGCGCTGACCGTAGAGCGCAGCGGCAGCGGCGACGTGCGCCATCGCGACGTGCGCGGAACCATCACCCTGCCGCGCGGCAAGTAATTCCCTTTCCGTAGAGGAAACATGCCATGAAGACCTGGATTGTCCTGCCGGCGCTGCTGCTGGCCCTGCCACTGGCCGCCTGCGTGGAGCGCGGCACCGACGCTGCGGATGCAGCCACCGATTCCACCCGCTCCATCGGTCGCACGGTGCAGGAGGCGACCAACAAGGCCCGCAGGGAGATGACCGAGCGCAACTTCAAGCTGTCCGCCGATGGCGTCCCGCGTGCGGAGATCACGCCGCAGGGCCAGTTGCTGGTGGACGGCCGGGAAGTGGACATGACGCCCGCACAACGCACCCAGTTGCTTGATTACCGCCATCAGGTGGAAGCGATCGCGCTGGCCGGCATGGATGTGGGCGTGGCCGGCGCGAACCTTGGCGTGAAAGCCGCCGGCGAGGCATTGAAGGGCGTTTTCTCCGGCAATACCGATGGCATCGAGGCGAACATCAACGCCGAAGCGGACAAGCTCAAGGCGCAGGCCAACCGGATCTGCGACAGGCTGCCGGCGCTGATGGCGGCACAGCAGACGCTGGCGGCATCGCTGCCGGCGTTCGCGCCATACGCCACGATGGACCAGAACGACATCGACGACTGCGGCGAATGAGCGCACCCGGCCGTCGCTGGCGCCCGCCAGCACGGCCGCGGATTACACTAATGGGCTTCCTCCTCTCCGGACCGCCGTGGAGACGCCCATGAAAAAGCGCTTTGTGCTGCTGGCCGCCCTGCTCTGCCTGGGCCTGGTCGGCTGCGACCAGGAATACAGGAATCACCGTGCCGAACGCAGCAAGCCGAAGGTGACCGTCAGCGATGGCATGGTCACCGTGCGTCGCGCGCCGGCGCCCAACATCATCATCCTGCCCGACGGGCACATGAAGGTGGATGAGATCGAGATTCCGCTGCGCGCGGACCAGCAGCAGGTGCTGTTGCAGATGTTTGGCCAGCTGCAGGTGCTGCGCCAGAACACGCTGGTAGACGCCCCGGCCGACCCGGACCGCAAGCCGGTCAGGATCACGCCGCCGGCAGGCATGGAGCCGATTCCAGCCGACCTGCCGGCGCTGATCCCGGAGTTCAAGGATTACACCGAAAGTTTCGGCAACCTGCAGGCGGACCGCCGCTAGCGCCGCCGCGGCTGTCCGCGCTGCGTAGGAGGGCTCCAGCCGATCATGGATCGGCTCTACCGCATGGCCTGTGGCCCGGCTCTACCGAATCGCCTGTGGATCGGCTCTACCGCGTGGCCTGTGGATCGGCTCTACCGCATCGCGTGCGGATCGGCTCCGCCGCGTCGCGTTTGGGTCGGCTATGTGGGACGGCTCTACCGCGTGGCCGGTGGCCTGGTAGAGCCGACCCATGGTCGGCTGGCGTTACCGCCGGCTCATGCGTCCCTTGCGAGGTCCGCTGCCAGGCCGACATAGCCACCCGGGGTCAGTTCGCGCAGGCGCGCCCTGGCCTCTTCCGGCAGTTCGAGCGTTTCCACGAACGCACGCATCGAATCAGCAGTGATGCCCTGGCCGCGGGTAAGCGCCTTGAGCTGTTCGTACGGATTCGGCAGGCCATGCCGGCGCATCACCGTCTGCACCGCTTCGGCCAGCACTTCCCACGCGGCGTCCAGGTCCGCATCCAGGCGCTGCGGATTCACCTCAAGCTTGCCCAGGCCCTTGGCCAGCGAATCCAGCGCCACCTGGGTATGGCCGAACGCCGTACCCAGCGCACGCAGCACCGTGGAATCGGTGAGGTCGCGCTGCCAGCGGCTGATCGGCAGCTTGGCGCTGAAGTGCTCGAACAGCGCGTTGGCGATGCCGAAATTGCCCTCGGCGTTCTCGAAATCGATGGGGTTGACCTTGTGCGGCATGGTCGATGATCCGACCTCGCCTTCCTTCAGGCGCTGCTTGAAGTAACCCAGCGACACGTAGCCCCAGATGTCGCGCGCCAGGTCGATCAGGATGGTGTTGGCGCGGCGCGCGGCATCGCCGATCTCTGCGATGTTGTCGTGCGGCTCGATCTGCGTGGTGTAGGGATTGAACACCAGCCCCAGGCCTTCGACGAAACGCTGGGCGAAGGCCGGCCAGTCGATGTCCGGATAGCTGACCACATGGGCGTTGTAGTTGCCCACCGCACCGTTGATCTTGCCGGTCAGCTCCACTGCGGCGATCTGCCGGCACTGGCGCTCCAGGCGTGCGACCACGTTGGCCAGTTCCTTGCCCAGGGTGGTCGGCGAGGCCGTCTGGCCATGCGTGCGCGACAGCATCGGCTGGCCGGCCTGGGCGTGGGCCAGCGACCGCAGCGAGGACGCAATGCCTTCGAATGCCGGCAGCAGTACGTCGCGACGCGCCTGTTCCAGCATCAGGCCGTAGCTGAGATTGTTGATGTCCTCGCTGGTGCAGGCGAAATGCACGAACTCCAGCGCCGGTGCCAGTTCGGCATCATCCTTCAGCTGTTCCTTGATGAAGTATTCAACCGCCTTGACGTCATGGTTGGTGGTGCGCTCGATTTCCTTCACCCGTGCGGCGTTCGCGGGGCTGAAGCCATCGGCCAGCGCACGCAGGCGCGTCGTGGCGGCATCGGAAAACGCAGCCAGTTCGGTGATGCCCGGCTCGTTGGACAGCGCCAGCAGCCATTCCACCTCGACCTTGACGCGGGCCTTGATCAATCCGTATTCGGAAAAGATCGGACGCAGCGCATCGACCTTGCCGGCATAGCGGCCATCGAGCGGGGACAGGGCGAGCAGAGCGGAGTCGGACATGTCGGAGGGCAACTGGATGACGGCGGGGGCCACATTCTACGCCGCCCCGGCCGATGGCGGTCGATGCCGCCCCGGACCCCGCACTGCCGGACCCTGCCCGGCAGCATGTCACCGGAAGCGCCCTGCGCGCCGCCCGCCGACCGGCGCGATCCACGGACTGTAACCCTGCACCTGTTATCGTGATGGCAGCCGCCAGCCTGGGAAACCTGCCCGATGCCAGCCGCAGTTTCCCGTTCCCACACGATAGACATGCGGAGTTGCACCGATGAGCAAGGCTTCCCCCACGGATTTCCGTACCGAACATGACAGCATGGGCGAACTGCAGGTGCCTGCAGATGCCCTGTGGGGCGCGCAGACACAGCGCGCCGTGGACAATTTCCCGGTTTCCGGGCAGCGCATGCCGCGCGGTTTCATCCGCGCGCTGGGCCTGGTGAAGGGCACCGCCGCCGGCGTCAACGCCGAGCTTGGCCACCTGCCGCGCAACATCGCCAAGGCCGTGCAGGTTGCTGCCGCGCAGGTCGCTGCGGGCGACTGGGACGCGCACTTCCCCATCGATGTCTACCAGACCGGTTCGGGCACCTCGTCCAACATGAACGCCAACGAGGTCATTGCCACCTTGGCCAACCGCGCCGGCAAGGCCGGCCGGACACCGGTGCATCCCAACGACCACGTCAACCAGGGCCAGAGTTCCAACGATGTGATTCCCACCGCGCTGCGCGTGGCCGCCGCACTGGCCACTCACGAGGACCTGCTGCCGTCGCTGGCGCACCTGCGGCGCACGCTGGACCGCAAGGGACGCAGCCTGCGCAAGGTGGTCAAGACCGGCCGCACGCACCTGATGGATGCCATGCCGCTCACCTTCGAACAGGAATTCTCGGCGTGGTCGGCACAGATCGCATCGGCGCAGGAGCGCATCGAGGACAGCCTGAAGCGGCTGCGCCGCCTGCCGCTGGGCGGCACCGCCATCGGCACCGGCATCAATGCCGATCCCCGCTTCGGCGAGCGGGTGGCCAAGGCGTTGAAGGCGCAGACGCGGGTGAAATTCGAAAGTGCCGCGAACAAATTCGAAGGCCTCGCCGCGCAGGACGATGCGGTGGAGCTGTCCGGCCAGCTCAACGCCCTGGCGGTCGCGCTGATCAAGATCGCCAACGATCTGCGCTGGATGAACGCCGGCCCCCTGGCCGGGCTGGGCGAGATCGAACTGCCGGCGCTGCAGCCGGGCAGCTCGATCATGCCGGGCAAGGTCAATCCGGTGATTCCCGAAGCGACGGTCATGGCCTGCGCGCAGGTGATCGGCCACCACACCGCGATCACGGTCGCGGGGCAGACCGGCAACTTCCAGCTCAACGTGACCCTGCCGCTGATCGCGGTGAACCTGCTGGACAGCATCGGCCTGCTGGCCAACGTGTCCACCCTGCTGGCCGACAGCGCCATCGCTGGATTGAAGGTGCGCGAGGACCGCGTCCGCGAAGCACTGGACCGCAATCCGATCCTGGTGACGGCCCTCAACCCGATCATCGGCTATGAAAAGGCGGCCGCCATCGCCAAGCGCGCCTACAAGGAACAGCGCCCGGTGCTGGATGTGGCGCTGGAAGACAGCGGACTGGGCGAAACCGAACTGCGCCGGCTGCTGGACCCGAAGGCGCTGACGGCGGGCGGCATCCAGGGATAGGCCTTGCCCGTGGTAGAGCCGACCCATGGTCGGCTGTGTCCAACGCGGCCGGCAATCAATGCAGCCGACCATGGGTCGGCTGCATGCGAGCGTTCCAGCCGGGCAGAGCCCGGCTCTACGCCAGCGGCGCGGCACCACACAGACTCTGCGAGGCAGGTGCACAACGCCGCCCGAGCGCGGACAATAGGCGCTTCGGCAGCCGAAGGGCCGCCTTCCTGTTCCCGCTGCAAGGATTCCCCCCATGGCTGCACGCAGATCCGTCTCCTCGACCCGGCCCGTCGCCATCGAAGTCCAGGCCCGCCCGGGCCAGCCGCTGGGCATGGCCCCGGCCACTTTCCTGCGCGATTACTGGCAGAAGCGACCGCTGCTGATCCGCAATGCGTTCCCCGATTTCCAGACCCCTGTGATGCCCGACGACCTCGCTGGCCTGGCCTGCGAGGACGGCGTGCTGGCACGCCTGATCGAACATGACCGCAGCACCGATGGCTGGCGCGTGCGCACCGGCCCGTTCGCCGAAGACATCTTTCCCGCTCTGCCCGAACACGACTGGACCCTGCTGGTACAGGACGTGGACAAGTGGGATCCGGATGTGCGCGCCCTGATCAGCCACTTCGGTTTCCTGCCACGCTGGCGCATGGATGATGTGATGATCAGCTTCGCCGCCACCGGCGGTTCGGTCGGTGCCCACGTCGACCAGTACGACGTCTTCCTGCTGCAGGGCCATGGACATCGCCGCTGGCAGATCGATGCCAGCGAATCGCTGCGCGGCAAGCGCCCGCCGCTGGACTTCCGCCCCGACGTGGAACTCAAGCTGCTGCGCAAATTCAAACCCACCCACGACTGGGTGCTTGCGCCGGGCGACATGCTGTACCTGCCGCCGAACGTGCCGCACAACGGCGTGGCCGAAGACCCCTGCCTGACATTCTCCTTCGGCATGCGCGCCCCGGCGGCGGCCGAACTCATCAGCGATTACCTGGATGCGCTGATCGTCGACGCCGACGAGGCCATCCGTTACCAGGACCCGGACCTGAAGCTGCCCGAGGATTCCAACGAGATCGATGTCGCGGCGATGAACCGCGTGGTGACCGCGCTCAATGCCATCCGCATGAACGATCCGGACCGCCTGGGCGACTGGTTCGGACGCTTCATCACCACCTACCGGGCTGCCGGCGAGGTGATGCCCAGCGGTCCGGCGCCTTCCGGCGACGAGGTGGAACAGGCGCTGGCGCAGGGCCTGCTGCTGGAGCGCCACCCTTGGGCGCGGCTGGCGTGGCGCCGCGCCACGCGGGGCGCCCGCCTGTACTGCAGCGGGCTCGACCTCAGCGTATCGGTCAAGGATGCGCAGCGCATTACCGCGCTGGAACGCCTGGACGCGGCGGCCTGGCGCGGGCTGTCAGCGAAGGGACGCCAGGCGCTGCAGGAACTGATGGTGCTCGGCTTCTACCAGCTCACCGATCCGCACGCCGTGGACGACGGCGTCGACGAAGAACCGGACGACGTACGGGATGCCGCCGACGAGGTCGTCGCCGCCGTGGACACGGTGGATACCAGCCACTTCGGCGATGACGTGCGCGAAGTGAACGTGCATGAGGATGGCATTGAAGTGGTGGTCGGCTTCGACGACCACGACGACACCCCGGAAGACGGCGACGACGCCGGCCAGCGACGTCACTGAGCGTGGCGACGTTCGGCGTACAGAGCGTCTCCCACGCCGCCGCGCATGCCGCCATCCATGGCGTGCGCCAGCAGGTGTTCGTGATCGAACAGGGGGTACCGGCCGAACTGGAGCGCGATGCGCTGGATCCGGCCTGCCACCACGTCCTGGCCCACGATGTCGACGGGCAGCCGATAGGCACGGGCCGGCTGCTGCCCGATGGGCGGATCGGACGCATGGCGGTGCTGCCCGGCTGGCGCGGCAAGGGCGTCGGCGAGGCGATGCTGGACGCGCTGGTGAAGGCGGCCACCGCCGGGGGCCTGCATGAGGTGCACCTGCATGCGCAGCTGGCCGCGCGCGATTTCTACGCGCGGCTGGGCTTCCTGCCCGAAGGCGCGGTATTCGAGGAAGCGGGCATCGCCCACCAGCAGATGCGACGCACGCTGGGCGCGGCCGTGGCCATCGACAGGCATCCCGCCGCCGTCGCGGTGACCACCGCGATCATCCATCGTGCCCGCCGCCGGCTCTGGCTGCACAGCCAGCAGCTGGATCCCGGACTGCTCGATGCGCCGCCGGTGCAGGCCGCCCTGCGCCGCTTCGCCACCCGCCCGCACGACAAGCAGCTGCGGGTGATCGTGCACGATCCGTCCGCCATCCACTCGGCGGGCTCACCGCTGCTGGCGCTGCTGCAACGGCTGCCCAGCGTGATCCAGATGCGCGAAGCCAGCGATCCGGCCGACCGCGCGCTGGCCTCGGCCTGTGCGCTGAACGATGCCGGCGACTACTACTTTCGTCTGACCGGGCATCGGCTGGATGGCGAAGCGGCCATCGCGCTGCCGTCACGTTCGCAGCCGATCGAGCAGCAATTGCAGCGCATCTGGGACCGTTCGCGCGATTGCAGCGAACTGCGCGCGCTCGGCATCTGAAGGCGGTCGAACCCGGCAACCTGTCCGGCAGCGACACGGGGGTCCCGGAAATGACCGGCGCGGTGCCCCTTCGAAGGCGGATAGGGGTACAATTCGAGTGTTTGAACGCGCCCGTGCATGGCTATTCATCCAGCCTGCCGGGTACTTCCAGAGCCCTACCCCACAAGCGAAAAAAACACTCTCCATCGTGGACAATCTACTGAAGCAGTTTGCGCAGTCATCGCAGCTCGCCGGCGGCAACGCCTCCTATGTCGAGGATCTGTACGAGCAGTACCTCGTCTCCCCGGACAGTGTCGATTCCAAATGGAAGACCTACTTCGACGGCTTCAAGGGCCGTGAAGCGGGCGACATTCCCCATTCGGCGGTCATCGCCCACATCGCCGACGCGGCCAGGGACGCCCTCAGGGCCGGCACCGGTTCGGGCGACGTCGCAGGCGACGAGCGCGAGCGCAATGTCGGCCGCCTGATCACCGCCTACCGTTCCCGCGGTCACCTCGGTGCACGCCTGGATCCGCTCGGCCTGGCCGAACCGACCAATCCGCCGGATCTCGGCCTGCCGTTCCACAGCCTGTCCGAAAGCGATCTGAACGACGAGTTCAGCACCGGCGGCGTCGGCGGCCAGCCGCGCATGAAACTGCGCGACCTGCTGGAGCGTCTGAAGGCGACCTACACCGGTTCGATCGGCGCGGAGTTCATGCACATCTCCGAAGTCGAGCAGCGCCAGTGGATCTACCGGAAGCTGGAGCTGGCCGGCGGCGACTACCAGCTGGACGCGGACACCCGCCGTCGTACGCTGGAGCGCCTGACCGCGGCCGAGGGCCTGGAGCGCTACCTGCACACCAAGTACGTGGGCCAGAAGCGCTTCTCGCTGGAAGGTGGTGATTCGCTGATCCCGATGATGGATACCATCATCCGTGATGCCGGCAAGGACGGCGTCAAGGACGTGGTGATCGGCATGGCCCACCGCGGCCGCCTGAACGTGCTGGTCAACACCCTCGGCAAGAACCCGCGCAAGCTGTTCGACGAGTTCGAAGGCAAGTTCGAGCACGACGACCACGCCTCGGCCGGCGACGTGAAGTACCACATGGGCTTCTCCGCCGATGTATCCACCGACGGTGGCCCGGTGCACCTGGCGCTGGCCTTCAATCCATCGCACCTGGAAATCGCCGATCCCGTGGTCGCCGGTTCGGTGCGCTCGCGCCAGGAGCGTCGCCAGGACACCGCGCGCAGGCAGGTGATGCCGATCCTGATCCACGGCGATGCGGCCTTCGCCGGCCAGGGCGTGGTGATGGAGCTGTTCCAGATGTCGCAGGCGCGCGGCTTTGCCGTCGGCGGCACCGTGCACATCGTGGTCAACAACCAGGTCGGCTTCACCACCTCCAACCCGGCCGATGCACGTTCCACGCTGTACTGCACCGACGTGGCCAAGATGATCGCCGCCCCGGTGCTGCACGTGAACGGTGACGATCCGGAAGCCGTGGTGTTCGCCGCCAAGCTTGCCTTCGAATTCCGCCAGAAGTTCGCCAAGGACGTGGTCATCGACCTGATGTGCTACCGCCGCTGGGGCCACAACGAGGCCGACGAGCCGGCCATCACCCAGCCGCTGATGTACCAGGTGATCCGCAAGCACCAGACCACCCGCGAGATGTACGCCGAGACGCTGGAGAAGGCTGGCGTGATCGAAGCCGGCGCCGGCAAGGCGCTGGTGGACGAGTACCGCGGCAAGCTGGACGGTGGCGAAGTGACCACCGAGCTGGCCACCGTCGAGAAGACCCCGCCGGGCAGCCCGCTGTTCGTGGATTGGCCCAGGCTGCTGGAAGGCAAGCTGTCCGACAGCATCTCCACCGCCGTGGGCATGGAGAAGCTGACCGCGCTGGCCAAACAGATCACCACCATTCCGGACGACGTGAAGGTGCATTCGCGCGTGGCCAAGGTCTACGACGACCGCCGGAAGATGGCCGCCGGTGAGATCCCGGGCGACTGGGGCTTCGCCGAGAACCTGGCCTACGCCACCCTGCTGGACGAAGGCCACCGCCTGCGCCTGGTCGGCCAGGACGTCGGCCGCGGTACGTTCACCCACCGCCACGCGATCCTGCACGATCAGAACACCGACCAGTATTACCTGCCGCTTCGCCAGCTGGTGGATGCGCCGGAGAAGGCCACCATCATCGATTCGCTGCTCAGCGAAGAGGCGGTGATGGCGTTCGAATACGGCTTCTCCACCACCGATCCCGGCACCCTGTGCATCTGGGAAGGCCAGTTCGGCGATTTCGCCAACGGCGCGCAGGTGGTCATCGACCAGTTCATCGCCGCCGGTGAAGCGAAGTGGGGTCGCCTGTCCGGCCTGACCCTGCTGCTGCCGCATGGCTACGAAGGACAGGGCCCGGAACACAGCTCGGCGCGCCTGGAGCGCTTCCTGCAGCTGTGCGCGCTGGAGAACATGCTGGTGTGCGTGCCGTCGACTCCGGCGCAGGCCTTCCACATGCTGCGTCGCCAGCAGCACCTGACCACCCGCAAGCCGCTGGTGGTGATGTCGCCGAAGTCGCTGCTGCGCCACAAGCTGGCGGTGTCGACGCTGGAAGAACTGGCCAACGGCGAGTTCCAGCACCTGATCGGCGACGCCAACGCGCAGGCGAAGAAGGTCAAGCGCGTGGTGCTGTGCTCGGGCAAGGTCTACTACGACCTGCTGGAAGACCAGACCAAGCGTGGCCAGGACGACGTCGCCATCCTCCGCGTGGAGCAGCTGTATCCGTTCCCGCGTGCGCTGCTGGCCGCCGAACTGAAGAAGTACGGCAAGGCCACCGACGTGGTGTGGACGCAGGAAGAGCCGCAGAACCAGGGGGCGTGGTACCAGATCCGCCACCATCTGCAGGCCTGCCTGGCCGATGGCCAGAACCTGCACTACGCCGGTCGCGCGCGTTCGGCTTCGCCGGCCGCCGGCCACATGGCCGACCACGTCCGCGAACAGCAGAAGCTCATCGCCGACGCACTGGTCAATCCGTTCGACGACGTGTTCGCCGAATAATCCTCCCCCTATTCCAAGAAAACGAACCCAGGAAGCTCCCGCATGGCCACCGAAGTCAAAGTCCCGGTACTGCCCGAATCCGTCTCTGACGGCACCATCGCCACCTGGCACAAGAAGGTCGGCGACGCCGTCAAGCGTGATGAGAATCTGGTCGATCTGGAAACCGACAAGGTCGTTCTTGAAGTCCCGTCCACCGTCGACGGCGTGCTGAAGGAAATCAAGTTCCAGGAAGGCGACACCGTCACCAGCGCCCAGGTGCTGGCGATCATCGAGGAAGGCGCCGTGGCCGAAGCCGCCGCGCCGGCTCCGGCCGCCGAAGAGAAGAAGACCGAAGCTGCTCCGGCCAAGGCTGCGGCCCCGGCTGCGGCTGCCGCACCGGCACCGGCCGCGAAATCCAGCGCCGATTCGCTGCCGCCGGGTGCGCGCTTCAGTGCCATCACCGAAGGCGTGAACCCGGCCGACGTGGAAGGCACCGGCCGTCGCGGCGCGGTCACCAAGGAAGACATCGTCAACTTCGCCCGCAACGGCGGCGCCGGCAAGGCCGGTGGTGCCCGTCCGGAAGAACGCGTGCCGATGACCCGCATCCGCAAGCGCATCGCCGACCGCCTGATGGAGTCGAAGAACTCCACCGCCATGCTGACCACCTTCAACGAGGTCAACCTGTCCAAGGTGTCGGCCGCGCGCAAGGAACTGCAGGAAGAGTTCCAGAAGGCCCACGGCATCAAGCTCGGCTTCATGAGCTTCTTCGTCAAGGCCGCCGCCAACGCGCTGCAGCGCTTCCCGCTGGTCAATGCCTCCATCGACGGCACCGACATCATCTACCACGGCTACTCGGACATCTCCATCGCGGTATCCACCGAGAAGGGCCTGGTGACCCCAGTGCTGCGCAACGTCGAGCGCCAGTCGTTCGCCGACATCGAAAAGGGCATCGCCGACTACGCGAAGAAGGCACGTGACGGCAAGCTCGGCCTGGACGAACTGCAGGGCGGCACCTTCACCGTGACCAACGGCGGCACCTTCGGTTCGCTGCTGTCCACCCCGATCATCAACCCGCCGCAGAGCGCCATCCTCGGCATGCACGCCATCAAGGAGCGTCCGATCGCCGAAAACGGCCAGGTCGTGATCGCGCCGATGATGTATCTGGCGCTGTCCTACGACCACCGCATCATCGACGGCAAGGACTCGGTGCAGTTCCTGGTGGACATCAAGAACCAGCTGGAAAATCCGGGCCGCATGCTGTTCGGCCTGTAAGACCTCCCGCCCCTCCGCGCCTGCGCGGAGGGGTTCTGGTAATGCAACAAGGAATAATTCAATGGCTGAACAATTCGACGTCGTCGTCATCGGTGCCGGCCCGGCCGGTTACCACGCCGCCATCCGTGCCGCGCAGCTGGGCCTGAAGACCGCCTGCATCGACGCCGCACTGGGCAAGGACGGCAAGCCGGCCCTCGGTGGTACCTGCCTGCGCGTGGGCTGCATCCCGTCCAAGGCGCTGCTGGATTCCTCGCGCCAGTTCTGGAACATGGGCCACATCTTTGGCGACCACGGCATCAGCTTCAAGGATGCGAAGATGGACGTCGAAGCGATGGTTGGCCGCAAGGACAAGATCGTCAAGCAGTTCACCGGCGGCATCGCCATGCTGTTCAAGGCCAATAAGGTCGCCGCCTATTACGGCTTCGGCGAACTGCAGCCGGGCAACGTGGTCAAGGTCACCCAGCATGACGGCTCGGTGGTGGAGCTGAAAGGCACCAATGTCATCATCGCCGCGGGTTCGGATTCGATCGAGCTTCCGTTCGCGAAGTTCGACGGCGAGACCATCGTCGACAACGTCGGCGGCCTGGACTTCACCGAAGTCCCCGCCCGCCTGGCGGTGATCGGCGCCGGCGTGATCGGCCTGGAACTGGGCAGCGTGTGGAAGCGCCTCGGCGCCGAAGTCACCATTCTTGAAGCGCTGCCGGACTTCCTGGCCGCAGCCGACACCGAAGTGGCCAAGGCGGCCGCCAAGGAGTTCAAGAAGCAGGGCCTGGACATCAGGCTCAATGCCAAGGTGTCCAAGGCCGAGGTGACCGGCAAGGGCAAGAAGAAGGAAGTCGCCCTCACCTACACCGACGCCGAAGGCGAGAAGAGCCTGACGGTGGACAAGCTGCTGGTGGCCGTCGGCCGTCGCGCCGCCACCAAGGGCCTGCTGGCCGAAGGCACCGGCATCAAGGTCAACGAACGCGGCCAGATCGAAGTGGACGACCATTGCCACACCGGCGTTGATGGCGTGTGGGCCGTGGGCGACTGCGTGCGCGGGCCGATGCTGGCACACAAGGGCTTCGAGGAAGGCATCGCGGTTGCCGAACTGATCGCCGGCCTGCCGGGCCACGTCAACTTCGACACCATTCCGTGGGTCATCTACACCGAGCCGGAGCTGGCCTGGGTCGGCAAGACCGAGCAGCAGCTGAAGGCCGAAGGCATTCCGTACAAGGCCGGCAGCTTCCCGTTCGCCGCCAATGGCCGTGCCGTGGCGATGATCGAGCCGGCAGGTTTCGTGAAGGTGCTGGCGCATGCCGAAACCGATCGCATCCTGGGCATGCACCTGGTGGGCGCCAACGTGTCCGAACTGGTGCACGAAGGCGTGCTGACCATGGAATTCAGCGGCTCGGCCGACGACCTGGCCCGCATCTGCCACGCCCATCCGTCGCTGTCCGAAGTGGTGCATGACGCGGCCATGGCGGTCAGCAAGCGTGCCATCCACAAGGCCAACTGACGTCGAAGGATGACAGCCGACGCAGGTGACTGGTAGTCGACATGGTGGGTGACTGGTAGTCGACGTGGTGGGTGACGACCGTTGGTCGTCACCGCTTTCCGTCACCGCTTCCCGTGACCGCTTTCCAAAAAACCCCGCTCCGGCGGGGTTATGCTTTTTCAGGCCCGGAAAATATCCCGGCCACGGTCCGGCCGGCAGCCGGACCCTACCGCGCCTTGGCCACGGTCTGCGCGCTGTCCCTGCACGTCTCATGGCGTATCACGTAATCGCCGATGCGCAGCTCCTTGTGCACCGTGCACACCTGCATGCGGGCGACCTGTTGCGCGGATGGTGCCGCCCCACCCTTCGCCACCGCAGCCTGCGCCACGGCCGTTGCCTGCACCGCTGCCGGCCGGGCGGTCTGCGCGGCATGTGCGATGGCCACGGCGCAGGCCAACACTGCCATCGGCAGGATGATCCGCAGCCCATGGGAGCGCATCACCCGCTCCCGTGGCAGGCGCGCCGAGCGGTTCATGCCGCCGCCGTCCTGCCGCCGCCCAGCAACCGTGCCGGCAGCATCAGCAACGCACCCAGGAAGGCGAACAGGGCAACGAACGTGACGCCCACCAGGCGGAATGGCAGGCTGACCAGCCACACCAGCGGCCATGCCAGCAGGGCGAGGATCGCCAGCGGCCAGCACAGCACGAACAACAGGCACCATACGCCAAGCGCGAACAAAGTCTTCATGACCGTCTCCCTTGCGGCGAACCTGCCGCGTGCACGCAGGTTCGCGCCAGGGCCGGACCACGGCAAGCGGCTTGCGACGAAACCCGGGATACGCCGATGAAACCGGTAGCGCCGGCCGCTGGCCGGCATACCGTTACGCCTTCGGCGTCATTCGAACGAACCCACCGAATCGTGCGACAGGTTGTCGAAACGGGTGTATTCGCCGAAGAATTTCAGCTTGCACGAACCGGTCGGGCCGCCACGGTGCTTGCCGATGATGATCTCGGCCAGGCCCTTGTCCGGCGAGTTTTCCTTGTTGTAGTAGTCGTCGCGGTAAATGAACACGATCATGTCCGCGTCCTGCTCGATGGCGCCCGATTCGCGCAGATCGGCCATCACCGGACGCTTGTCGGTACGCGTTTCCAGCGAGCGGTTGAGCTGCGAAAGCGCGATCACCGGCACGTTCAATTCCTTGGCCAGCCCCTTCAGCGAGCGCGAGATCTCCGAGATTTCGGTCGCACGGTTCTCACTGTTGCCCGGCACGCTCATCAGCTGCAGGTAGTCGATCACGATCAGGCCCAGATCGTGTTCGCGCTTCAGGCGCCGGCACTTGGAACGCAGCACCTCCGGCGACACGCCCGGCGTGTCGTCGATGAAGATCTTGGTTTCCTTCAGCATGCGGATGGCACCGGTGACCCGGCTCCAGTCCTCATCCTCCAGCTGACCGGTGCGCAGGCGCTGCGCATTGATGCGGCCGTTGGAGGAAATCAGGCGCATCGCCAGCTGCGAGGCCGACATTTCCATCGAAAACACCGCCACGCCCTTCTTCGACTTGATCGCCGCATACTCGGCGATGTTCAGCGCGAAGGTGGTCTTGCCCATCGCCGGGCGCGCGGCCAGGATGATCAGGTCGGTCGGCTGCAGGCCGGCGGTCATCGCATCGAAATCGGCGTAGCCGGTCGGCAGGCCGGTGATGTTGCCGCCATTCTCGAAACGGTTGCGCAGTTCCTCGAAGGCATCCTTCAGCGCGCCGGGCATGGCGACGAAATCGGTGCGGCCGCGCGCGCCCTGCTCGGCGATCGCGAACACCGACTTTTCCGCGGTGGCCAGCAACTCGCTGCTGTCGCGGCCTTCGGGCTGGAAACCATCATTGACGATGTCGGTACCAACCTGGATCAGCTGGCGCAGCACCGCCTTGTCACGCACGATCTCGGCGTAGGCGACGATGTTGGCGGCCGACGGCGTGGTGCTGGCCAGTTCGATCAGGTAGGCACCATCGCCCACCAGCTCCAGCTTGCCCTGCGATTCGAACCACTCGCCCAGCGTCACCGCATCGAACGGGCGACCGCGTTCGGACAGCTCGCGGATCGCGCGGTAGATCATCTGGTGGTCGCGCCGGTAGAAGTCGCCCTCGGTGAGCTGGTCGTTGACGCGGTCAAAGGCATCCGGAGCCAGCATCAGACCACCCAGCACCGCCTGCTCGGCTTCCACCGAATGCGGCGGCACGCGCAGCTGGTCGATCCGCGAGTCATCGCGGTCGAAACGCTCTCTTCGGTCGGAACGGTAGCCGGGACGAGCGGACATGGAGCGATTTTTCCTGCTGGGATGGGGCACGAGTGTAGGCATGCGCCGGACCCGGCCGCCATGGACAGACCTGTGGATAAGCCGTGGAGAAACGGGGGATATCCGCCAGTGCGTGACCAGCGTGGCGCATTCGCGTCGCATGCCCCGCGACAGGCACCCGTGCGATGCCTGTCGGGGGCATTATCGCAGATCGTGGCCAGCTTCCCGTGCCCCGCCGCGCGCGATGTTCAGCCGGCCTTGCCGTGCCGCGCGACCAGCGCGAGGAAGCGGTCGACGAAATCCTGCAGGAACGTCTTCGTCCCGTCGTTGCCGATGCTGCCGTCGTCTGCGATCAGGCCATCCTTGTAATGGACGAATGCCTCCGGCTGGCCGAGCACCGGCATGTCCAGGTAGGCGAGTACGTTGCGCAGATGCTGCTGCGCCAGCGCCGTGCCGATGGCACCGATGGACGCGCCGATCACCGCAGCGGGCCTGCCCGCGAAAGCGCTGTCGCCATAGGGGCGCGAACCGATGTCGATGGCGTTCTTGAGCACGCCGGGAATCGACCGGTTGTATTCGGGCGTCACGAACAGTACGGCGTCGGCATTGCGTATCCGCTCTTTCAGCCGGGTTCCCTGCGGCGGATACGCCTGGTCGAAATCCTGGTTGTACAACGGCAGGTCGCCGATCTCGATGTACTCGAAACGCGCCTTGCCTGCGGCCAGTTTTTCCAGCGCACCGGCCAGCCGGCGGTTGATCGATTCCCTGCGCAGGCTGCCAACCAGGACAGCGATGGTGGGTTCGGCCATGGGAGGCTCCTTGTGGTGGGGAGCAGACAGGCTAGATGCATGCTCCTTCGACCGCGGTGAAGATGTCCCGATGCCCGGCCCCACCGCGCGTGCTGGCCAGGGCAGCGGCGATGCCCCACCGCCCGGCCGGGCATGGCCCGGCTCTACCGGCCCACGATCCCGGCCGATACATCGCGGCGCGCCTGACGCCAGTGCGCCTGCCATGCTTGGAACATCAGCACGTTCCACAGGTGCGTATGCCACTTGCGCTGGCCGCCCTGGAACGCCTGCCACAGCGGTTGCACGGCAGCGGCAGAGAGCACGCCTTCGCGCTCCAGCCGGGCCGGAGCCAGCAGGTCCTCGGCCCAGGGCCGCAGGTCGCCACGCAGCCATTCGGTCACCGGAGCGCCGAAGCCGCGCTTGGGACGGTGCACCATCGACGACGGTACATGGCGGCCCAGAACGCGCTTGAGCAGGACCTTGCTGATGTCGTCCCGGCGCTTGAACGCCAGCGGCAGCGACCAGGCGAATTCGGCCACCCGCCAGTCCAGCAGCGGCGCCCGCGCTTCCAGGCCGACCGCCATCGACGTGCGGTCGACCTTGCACAGCAGGTCGTCCGGCAGGTAGCTCACGAAATCGGCCAGCATCATGGCGTCGGCCGGAGTGCCTGCGCCATGCAGCGGATCGGCCAGGTCGTAGAAGCTTCCGGCCAGCCGCGCGCCCGGTACCGCTGCCAGCGGATCACGCCAGCGCGAGATGCGGTTGCGGTAGACATCGCCGATACCGCGCGCGCCGGTCTCGGCCAGCAATGCCGCCACCCCACCGGTACGCGATGCCTCGCCCTGCCCGCCCGCGTGCCGGCCCCGCCAGCGCCGCCGGGAGGCCGGGCCACGCCCCCGCATCTGCCAGTTGCGCAGCGCGCGCACGTAGCGCGTATAGCCGAAGAACAGTTCGTCGCCACCGTCGCCGGACAACGCCACGGTGACCCCCTGGCGCGCCAGCTGCGCCACCAGTGCGGTCGGCACCTGCGAGGCATCGGCAAAGGGCTCGTCGAACATCGCCGGCAGGCGCGGCACCACGGCCAGGGCATCGGCGCCGCTGACATACAGTTCGGTGTGGTCGCATCCCAGATGGCCGGCCAGTTCCTTCGCCAGCGGCGCCTCATCGTGGTGCGAACCGCTGAAGCCGATGCTGAAACTGTGCACGGGCGTGCTGCTCTGCGCCTGCATCAGCGCGGCCACCAGCGAAGAATCGGTGCCACCGGACAGGAACACGCCCACCGGCACGTCGGCGACCATGCGCAGGCCCACCGCATCGCGCAGCAGTGTGTGCAGCTGCTGTTCGGCGTCTTCGATGCCGCCCTGGAACGGCGCGGCCAGCGCGGCCTGCATGCGCGCACGCGCATCCCAGAAGGGGCGCTGCGCCTGCTCCGGCCGGTGTGCCGATGCGCCCGCAGCCACCGTGGCGGCATCCAGGCGCAGCAGCCGGCCCGGCATCATCTTGAAGCAGCGCTGGTGGATGGTGTGCGGCGCAGGAATGTAATCCAGGCGCAGCAGCAGCGTCAGCGCATCGCGGTCGACATCGTTGTCGAATTCCGGATGCTGCCACAGCGCCTTCAGTTCCGAGCCGAATACCAGCGCGCCACCTGCCCAGCCGTAATACAGCGGCTTCTTCCCGACCCGGTCACGCGCCAGCCACAGGCAGCGCTCCTGGCGGTCCCACAGCGCGATGGCGAACATGCCGTTGCAGCGCTGCAGGCTGTCTTCCAGCCCCCACTGCAGGATCGCCGCCAGCAGCACTTCGGTATCGGAATGGCCCCGGAACGCATGGCCCAGCGGCTCCAGCGCGGCACGCAGCTGCGCGAAGTTGTAGATCTCGCCGTTGTAGGCCATCAGGTAGCGGCCATTGGCCGACGCCATCGGCTGATGGCCCAGCGGCGACAGGTCGAGGATGCTCAGCCGCCGATGCGCCAACCCGATGCCGGCTGCTTCGTCGGTCCACACGCCGCGGTCATCGGGGCCGCGATGCAGCACGGCATCGCCCATCCGGCCCGCCAGCGCCTTCAACTCACCGTCGGCCAGCGAAGGTTCCGGCAACAACACTCCCGCCAATCCACACATGCATCAACTTCCTGCGCCAGGGCCATGCGGCGCTACCCGGGCATTGTGCCCGGAAAGCATTCCGGCGGTGCAGCCGCAGCAGGATGGTCTCGTAGAGCCAAGCTCTGCCCGGCTTGGTCAGACACGTAGAGCCGGGCTCTGCCCGGCTGACCACACACGTAGAGCCCGGCTCTGCCCGGCTTGGTCACACACGTAGAGCCGGGCTCTGCCCGGCTGATGGAGATGCGAACGGCGCCGCAGCCGGGCAGCCATGCCCGGCGCGCTCCCGCGATTGTTACTGGCGGCTGTTGGCCAGGTCCGCCGCCGCAGCGGTCTGCGTGACCAGCTGGCCATCCACCACCGGCAGACGATCGCTGGCCGGCTTATCGTCCATGCGGATGGTCTTCTCGGCACCGTCATAGCGGTAGGTCACGTCGTAGCCCTTCACCACATCGCTGTTACCCATGGCGATGCGGTTGCCCGGCTTGCTGTCCATGCGCATCGTGCCGGTGGTGCCGTCCTCGTTGCGGTAGGTGACGTTGTAGCCGGTGACGCGGCTCGATTCGGAGGTGGTGGTTTCGGTGTGGCACTGGCGTTCGGTGCGGTTGACCACGCGACCACCGACGTGGCGCTTGTCCACCGTGTTGCCCACCACGCCGCCAGCAACGGCGCCTGCGGCCGTGGCCACCTTGCGGCCGTTGCCGCCGCCGATCTGGTTGCCCAGCAGGCCACCGATCACCGCGCCGGCCACCGTGCCACCGACGTTGCCATCGCGCTCGGGCAGGCGTTCCTGCACCACCACGTCCTGGCAGACTTCATGCGGGGTCTGCGTGCTGGAGGTCTGGCGGACCGCTTCGGTACCGATGACGGTCGCGTAGGCCTTTTCCTTCTGGGTGACCGGCTCCACGCGGAGCACGTCGGCATATTCCAGGCCGCGCGGGGCATCAAGATCCAGCGCATCGCCGCGCTCGCCATCACCGGCCAACGCACTTTCCGCGGGTGCACCATTGGCGCCCAGGTAATCCGGGGACGTATCGTCGCTCTTCATGAAAGCGGCCGTTGCGATGCCACCGACCAGCAGCGCACCCGCAGCGACCAGGACAGTAGTAGTAGTGGATTTCATGACCAGCTCCTTGCGGATCCCCGCAACTGTTGACGATGCGGATTGCAGCATGCACTTCCTGAACGCAATCTCCACACGATATTCGCAGACATTCTCCCATTCAGGAAAGAGCCATACCCGGTGCATGGTAGCGTCTGCATTCGGTTTCCACAGGTAGAGTTTCCATGGCAAATCCCATGCTGCTTCCACTGATCGGCTGGGCGCGCAGGCTGCGCTACCCCACCCTGTTCAAACTCACCGCCGCGCTGTTCGCCGTCACCCTGGTGGTCCCGGACCCGATTCCGTTCGTGGATGAGCTGCTGCTCGGAATGGGGACGCTGCTGCTGGCCAACTGGAAGACCCGCACGCCCGCCCGGCAGCCCCTGGAGCCGCGTTGAGCAGACTGTTCGACAGCCACTGCCACCTGGACGCCGGCGAGTTCGACAGCGATCGCGCCGCCGTGGTTGATCGTGCGCGCGCGGCCGGCGTGACGGCGCAGGTCATCCCGGCAATCACGGCAGCCAGCTGGCCGAAACTGCGCGACGTCTGCCAGCAGGCCCCCGGGCTGCACCCCGCCTATGGACTGCATCCGGTATTCCTTGACGAGCATCGCCCCGAGGACATCGATGCGCTGCGTGGTTGGATCGAGCGGGAACATCCCTGTGCCATCGGCGAATGCGGGCTGGATTACTTCATCGACGGACTGGACCGCGAACGCCAGCAGTTCTTCTTCAACGCGCAGCTTGAACTGGCGCGCGATTATCAGCTCCCGGTGATCGTGCATGCCCGGCGCGCGGTGGATGCGGTGATCGGCGCCATCCGCGCCGTCGGCGGCCTGCGCGGCGTCGTGCACAGCTTTTCCGGCAGCCCGGAACAGGCCACGCAGCTGTACCGCCATGGCTTCCTGCTGGGTCTCGGCGGACCGGTCACCCATGAGCGGGCCCAGCGCCTGCATCGGCTGGTGCGCGACATGCCGCTGGACCGCCTGCTGCTGGAGACCGACGCGCCGGACCAGCCGGACGCTGGCATCCGTGGCCAGCGCAACGAGCCCGCGCGGCTGCAGCACATCGCCCGTTACATCGCGCAACTGCGCGGCATCAGTGTGGATGAACTGGCCACTGCCACCACCGCCAACGCAAGGGCGCTGTTCAACCGGCAGTGAAACAGCCGCCAGGGCGCGATGGTGGCAGAGCCGACCCATGGTCGGCCACGCGCGAGAGCGAACGGGTCAGGACCCGGCAGCGTCCTTCCTTGTATCCAGCAGCATCTCCAGCGCCCTGGCGACCGCCGCGAACGCGAACGCGCCGGTGATGTGCGTGGCCGCACCCAGCCCCGCGCCACAATCCAGCTTCAGTGCCGCGTCTTCGCCCAGCTGCGGGCGGATGCCGCAGACACTGCCATCGGCCTGCGGGTAGCGCACGTTTTCCAGCGAATAGACCGCCGGCACGCCGAAATAGCGCTTGGCATTCTTCGGGAAATTGAATTCGCTGCGCAGCTTGCGGCGGATCAGCGCCAGCATGGCATCGTGTTCGGTGCGTGACACGTCGCGTACGCGTACCAGGGTGGGATCGGTCCGGCCGCCGGCCGCGCCGACGGTGAGCAGCGGCAGCTTGCGGCGCCGGCACCAGGCGATGGTTTCCACCTTCACCCGGAAGCTGTCGCAGGCGTCGATGACCAGATGGAAGCCGCGATCCAGCAGTTCGGCCATGTTCCCCGGGGTCAGGAAGGCCTCGATGGCGTCCACTTCGATGTCCGGATTGATCGCACGGCATCGTTCGGCCATCGCCACCGCCTTGTTGCGGCCGTACTGCCCTTCCAGCGCCGGCAGCTGGCGATTGGTGTTGGAGACGCAGATGTCGTCGGCGTCTATCAGGGTCAGGTGGCCGACCGCCGAGCGTGCCAGCGCCTCCACCACCCACGAGCCGACGCCGCCCATGCCTACCACCGCCACCCGGCGCGCCTGCAATGTTTCCAGCGCACCGCGTCCATACAGCCGTTCAACGCCGGCGAAACGCGCTTTGACCTGTTCGTTCATCGCGGCATTTTACGCTCGGCGAAGCCGATACCCCAGTGCCTGGCTCCTCCGCCCTGACCAGCAACAGCCGACACAGCATGTCGTGGACGCCCCTGCACTACGGCGCATTCAGCTTCCAGCGGGGAAGCCACGACAAGGTTGGCGCGTCGTTCACGTTGAAAGCGGGAGGATTCAGCCACACGCGCACCAGACGCAACCTTTCAATTCTGGCCAGGAGAAACAACCATGAAGATCCAGCTCATCGCCGCCAGTGCCATCGCCACCCTCGCCCTGGCCGGTTGCGCCACTTCCCCGGGCTACAACAGCGGCGGTGGTTACAACAACGGTTATGGCAGCACGGGCGGCAACTACAACACCAGTCGTTGCGCCGATTGCGGCATCGTGACCCGGATCAACACCGTGGCATCCGGCCGCACAGCGCCCAATGCCACCGGCGCAGTGCTGGGCGGTATTGTCGGCGCCGTTGCCGGCCATGAAATCTCCGATCACACCGGCGGCAGCCGCGGCAACAAGAACATCGCCGCCGCCGCAGGTGCCGTGGGCGGCGCACTCGCCGGCAACCAGATCCAGAAGAACGTGACCAGCGATACCTACGATATCTCGGTGCGCATGGACGACGGCCGCACCATCGTGGTCAACCAGCGCGACCTGGGCGGTATCCGCGAAAACACCTACGTGCGCGTGGTCAACGGCAAGGTGGTACTGCGCTGACGTCTGGCGCGGCATTTCCAGCGCCGTACAAACGCAGAGGGCCCGCTTGCGCGGGCCCTCAGCATGACTGCAGACAGGCTTACTGCGGCTCGACGGCGTCGGCCTGCAGACCCTTCTGTCCCTGCACGACCACGAAGGTGACCCTCTGGCCTTCCTTCAGGCTCTTGAAACCCTGGCTCTGGATGGCGCGGAAGTGCACGAACACGTCCTCGCCGTTCTCACGGCTGATGAAGCCGAAGCCCTTCGCATCGTTGAACCACTTCACGGTTCCGCTTTCACGCTCAGACATCTTTCCTACTCCCTGACTCTCTTGTTGTTGGATACGCCCGGACAGGCGGCTGACAAGCAAGGGGAAGCGAGGTGCAGCGATGCAGCGGATCCGGAAGATCAACCTCATCAGGCCACGATTCACGGTGACCTTGCCAAGCTCAGCGGGGTCAACTTAACCCGCGCAAAACGAAAAAGCAACATCTGATATACCCTTTCTGTCAAGCCCAAAAACTCACACCATACGCACCAGAATGGACCTCTCATTCATCTTGTACCTGCTAGCGGTTATCAGCGTGCTGGTCGGCATCGCCGGCATCCTGCTGCCAGCGCTTCCCGGCTTGCCGCTGGTCTTTGCCGGGCTGCTGCTGGCGGCTTGGGCCGACGGCTTCGCCCATGTTGGCTGGCCGACCCTTCTGGTGCTGGGCGTGTTGACCGTGCTGTCGCTCGTTGCAGACCTGCTGGCCACGGTCGTGGGGGCCAGACGTGTGGGTGCCAGCCGCAAGGCCTTGTGGGGCACCTTCGTGGGCAGCCTGGTCGGCATGTTCTTCATGCCGCTGGGGCTGCTGCTGGGCCCGCTGGCCGGTGCGCTGGTCGGCGAGTACTGGCATGGGCGCGAACTGGGCCGTTCCACACGCGTAGGCCTGGCGACGTGGATGGGCCTGCTGCTGGGGCTGGCATTGAAACTGGCCCTTCTGGTCACGATGCTGGGGCTGTTCGCTTTCTCATGGTTTTTCCAGGCGTAGCGCCTGCCCCCTGTGCGACGGCTTCACGCCGCGCTGCTGGTCGTCATCGACGCCAACGGCCACACTGTCGCGAATTTTCCACTTCCCGTGCAAGGTCCCGCATCGATGACCCTCACCGCCCTTCCCCTTCGTTCTCCGCTTGCCCTGGCCATCGCGCTGTGCAGCGCGCCGCTGGCCGCGCAGGAGTTCGTCGCGCCCGCAGCCACCACGCCCGGCGCGTGTGCCGCCATCACCACCGACGCCGCGCGCCTGGCCTGTTATGACCAGCTGTTCGGACCGAACGTGGCCACCACCGCGCAGGCCGACGCGGCCGCCGAAGCCGCCGCCGAGGCACGCCGCGAACAGCGCCAGGCGGTACGGGTGAGCGACGGTGAGGAGAAGATCCGCGCGCGGGTGGGCGACCTGTTCCGTCCGCAGCCGCACGATCCTGCGCTGGCCAATGCCGGGCGTGGCTCGCTGCTGGACAGCCGCTGGGAACTGGCCGAAGACTCCAAGCTGGGCCCGTTCCAGCTGCGGGCCTACAAGCCGGTCTACCTGCTGCCCGCATTCTGGACCAGCGACAAGAACCAGATGCCGCAGTCGCCGAACCCGGCCAACTCGGTGGGTACACCGCTGGCGCTGGACAGCACCGAACTGAAGTTCCAGCTCAGCTTCAAGACCAAGTTCGGCGAGAACCTGCTGGGCGACAACGGCGACATCTGGGCCGGGTATACGCAGAGTTCGCGCTGGCAGGCCTACAACGCGGACAACTCGCGGCCGTTCCGCGAAACCAACTACGAACCCGAAGTGATGATGGTGTTCCGCAACGGCTACTCCATCGGTGGCTGGCGCGGGCGCATGTCGGGCATCGGCATCAACCACCAGTCCAACGGCCGCGCCGATCCGTTCTCGCGCAGCTGGAACCGGGTCATCGCCACCGTCGGCCTGGACCGCGAAAACTGGGCGCTGGTGCTGCGCCCGTGGTACCGCATTCCTGAATCGCGCAGCGACGACAACAACCCGGACATCGACGATTACATGGGGCGCGGCGACGCTACGCTGGTGTGGAACCGCAACGGCCATGAAGTCTCGCTGCTGGCCCGCCATTCGCTGCGCGGCGGCGACCGTTCGCATGGCGCGCTGCAGCTGGATTATGGCTTCCCGATCAGCAACCTGCTGCGTGGCCATGTACAGGTGTTCGATGGCTACGGGGAAAGCATGATCGACTACAACCACAAGGCAACCTACGTGGGCCTGGGCGTTTCGTTGCTGGAGTGGTTCTGATGGCTGTGACCGTCTGGCACAACCCGTCGTGCAGCAATTCGCGCGGCGCGCTCACCCTGATCCGCGATGCCGGGCTTGAACCCACCATCGTCGATTACCTCGCCGACGCGCCCGATGAAGCGTCCCTGCGCGACGTGCTGCGCGCATCGGGGATGCAGGCGCGTGAACTTGTGCGTGACAAGGAGCCCCTGTTCACCGAGCTGGGGCTGGCCGACGCCGGCGACGATGCGCTTGTGACGGCCATGGCCGCGCACCCGCGGTTGATCAACCGCCCGGTGGTGATCACCGACAAGGGCACGCGGCTGTGCCGGCCGCCCGAGCGCGTGCTGGACATCCTCTGAACCACCGGACGCCCGGGTAGAGCCGACCCATGGTCGGCTGATGGGCTGGCTGATGGGTTGGCCGGGCACGGTGACGACCAGCGGTCGTCACCCACCATCAGGCTGCATCACCCAGCGCATTGGCACCGCGCGCATGCGCAGTAGAGCCGACCCATGGTCGGCTGCTGACCGTCAGGCCACGACCACCGGAATGCCGGCAATGCGGGCCTGCCACTCGCGCGGACCGGTGGTATGCACCGACTCACCGGTCGAATCCACCGCCACCGTCACCGGCATGTCCTGCACGGTGAACTCGTAGATCGCTTCCATGCCCAGGTCGGCGAAACCGACGACCTTCGCCGCCTTGATCGCCTTGGACACCAGGTAGGCCGAACCGCCCACGGCCATCAGGTAGGCCGACTTGTTGTCACGGATCGCTTCGATCGCCGCCGGACCGCGCTCGGCCTTGCCGACCATGCCCAGCAGGCCGGTCTGCTCCAGCACCTGGCGGGTGAACTTGTCCATGCGCGTTGCGGTGGTCGGGCCCGCCGGACCCACCACTTCGTCACGCACCGGATCGACCGGGCCGACGTAGTAGATGAAGCGGCCCTTCAGGTCCACCGGCAGCGGCTCGCCCTTGTTGAGCATGTCGACCATGCGCTTGTGCGCGGCATCGCGGCCGGTCAGCAGCTTGCCGTTGAGCAGCAGGGTCTGGCCCGGCTTCCAGCTGGCCACCTCTTCCGGCGTGATCGTATCCAGGTCCACGCGGGTACCCTTGGAGGCGTCATAGGTGATCTGCGGCCAGTCTTCCAGCGACGGCGGATCCAGCATCACCGGACCGCTGCCGTCCAGGGTGAAGTGCGCATGGCGGGTCGCCGCGCAGTTCGGAATCATCGCCACCGGCAGGTTGGCGGCATGGGTGGGGAAGTCCTTGACCTTGATGTCCAGCACCGTGGTCAGGCCGCCCAGCCCCTGTGCGCCGATACCCAGCGCGTTGACCTTGTCGTACAGCTCCAGGCGCAGTTCCTCGGCGCGGTTGGACGCACCACGGGCCTTGAGTTCGTTGATGTCGATCGGCTCCATCAGCGATTCCTTGGCCAGCAGCATCGCCTTCTCTGCAGTGCCGCCAATGCCGATGCCGAGCATGCCCGGCGGGCACCAGCCGGCGCCCATGGTCGGCACGGTCTTCAGCACCCAGTCCACGATCGAGTCGGACGGGTTGAGCATGGCGAACTTGCTCTTGGCTTCGGAGCCACCTCCCTTGGCGGCAACGATGACATCGACCTTGTTGCCCGGCACGACCTTGACGTTGACCACGCCCGGTGTGTTGTCCTTTGTGTTGATGCGCTTGCCGGCCGGATCGGCCAGCACCGACGCACGCAGCCTGTTGTCTGGATGGTTGTAGGCACGGCGCACGCCTTCGTTGGCCATGTCTTCCACGCCCATGGTGGCGTCATCCCAGCGCACGTCCATTCCGATTTCCAGGAACACGGTGACGATGCCGGTGTCCTGGCAGATCGGCCGGTGACCCTCCGCGCACATCCGCGAGTTGATCAGGATCTGCGCCATCGCTTCCTTCGCCGCGGGCGACTCCTCGCGCTCATAAGCGGCGGCGAGGCTCTTGATGTAATCGACCGGGTGGTAATACGAGATGTACTGCAGCGCGTCGGCGACAGACTGGATGAAATCTTCCTGCTTGATCGATGTCACGGCTTGCTCGCTTGCTTGGGGCTGGCGGGGGTAATCCGTCCATTTTACCCCGTCCACGCGGAGGCGGGCTCTACCCCGCCGAGAGCCCGTACGTGGTCCTGCCAACCTGCGGTTGATCTGCTCCACGCCGGCCTGAAACGTCCGCGCCCGCTGCCGCGCCCTGGATGCCATGAGCCCCGACACCGGCATGCACGCCCCTACGTCCGTCACCCGTCATTGCACGGCGGACGTTGCACAATGCACGCATGCCAGACTCCCCCTCTTCCGCACGCCCCAGCCTGCGCCAGCGTTTCAGCGCTATGCGCAACCTGCCGCCCTTCCTGCGCCAGGTCTGGCAGACCAGCCCCCTGCTGGCCAGCGCCAGCCTGGGCCTGCGCCTCATCCGCGCGCTGTTGCCGGTGGCGATGCTGTACGTCGGCAAGCTGATCATCGACGCAGCCATCCAGCTCAGCCAGCACGATGCCGGTTTCCCCCCGTTCGGGGATGCGCTGGCCAGCGGCCTGCTCAACCCGCTGCTGGTGCTGTTGGCACTGGAGTTCGGACTGGCGATCGGCTCGGACCTGATCGGCCGGGTGGTCAGCTACGCCGACTCGCTGCTGTCCGAACTGTTCACCAACGCCACCAGCGTGCGGCTGATGGAACACGCCGCATCGCTGGATCTGGAAGACTTCGAGGATCCCGAACTGCAGGACCGCCTGGACCGCGCGCGCCGGCAGACGATGGGCCGCATGAACCTGATGAGCCAGCTGTTCGGGCAGGTGCAGGATGCCATCACCGTGGCCAGCCTTGCGGTCGGCCTGCTGGTCTACGCGCCCTGGCTGATCGTATTGCTGGCACTTGCGCTGGTGCCGGCCTTCATCGGCGAATCGCATTTCAACGCGGCCGGGTACAGCCTCAACTTCCAGTGGACACCCGAACGCCGGCAGCTGGATTACCTGCGCCAGGTCGGTGCCAGCGTGGAAACCGCCAAGGAGGTGAAGATCTTCAACCTCCACCGCTTCCTCATCGAACGCTACAAACTGCTGGCCGATCGGTTCTTCCACGCCAACCGCGCGCTGGCGCGCAAGCGTGCGTTCTGGGGCACTCTGCTGGCGGCCTTGGGCACGCTGGGCTATTACACCGCATACGCCTACATCGCCTGGCGGACCGTGCGCGGGGATTTCACCATCGGCGACCTGACATTCCTGGCCGGCAGTTTCCTGCGCCTGCGCCAGCTGCTGGAAGGCCTGCTGATCGGCTTTTCGCAGGTCGCCAGCCAGGCGCTGTATCTGGACGATCTGTTTTCGTTCTTCCAGATCCAGCCGGAAATCCATACCCGCGCCGACGCGGTCCCGGTACCGCGCCCGATCGTGCGCGGCTTTGTCTTCGATAACGTCGGCTTCCGTTATCCGGATGCCGAAAAATGGGCGGTGCGGCATCTGGATTTCGAACTGCAGGCCGGCGAAGTGCTGGCACTGGTCGGCGAGAACGGTGCGGGCAAGACGACCCTGGTGAAACTGCTGGCGCGCCTGTACGACCCGGATGAAGGCCGGATCCTGCTCGATGGACGTGACCTGCGCGACTACGACCTGGACGACCTGCGGGCGAACATGGGCGTGATCTTCCAGGACTTCGTGCGATACAACCTGACCGCGGGCGAAAACATCGGCGTCGGCCAGGTCGACGCGATCGACGACCAGCCACGCATCCGCGACGCCGCACGCCGGGGCATGGCCGAAGAAGTGATCGAGGGGCTGCCCGGTGGCTACCAGCAGGTGATCGGGCGGCGCTTCAAGCATGGCGTGGATCTGTCCGGCGGCCAGTGGCAGAAGATCGCCATCGCCCGCGCATACATGCGCCACGCCCAGGTGATGATCCTGGACGAGCCGACCGCCGCGCTCGATGCGCGCGCCGAATTCGAGGTATTCCAGCGTTTCCGCGAACTCTCCGAACAACGCACGGCGGTGCTGATCTCGCATCGCTTCTCGTCTGTCCGCATGGCCGACCGCATCCTGGTGCTGGCCGACGGCCGCATCGAGGCCAGCGGCAGCCACGCCGAGCTGATGACACAGGGCGGGCGCTATGCGGAGCTGTTCGAACTGCAGGCCGCCGGCTACCGCTGAAAAATGGGGGACGGAGGAAGTTAATTGCAATTAACCTCCTCCGTCCCCCTCCAATGAGAACTCATCTCATCTAGGGTAGAATGTGGGGCGACGACTCCCAACGAATCCCCCGCCCCATGTCCTCTGCTTTCGGCGCCGAGACGGTGCTTGAGGTCCGCCACTGGACCGACGCCTACTTCAGCTTCACTCTCACCCGCGACAGCGGTTTCCGCTTCGAGAACGGCCAGTTCGTGATGATCGGCCTGGAAACCGAGGCGCGGCCGCTGCTGCGCGCGTACTCCATCGCCAGCGCGAACTGGGAAGAGAACCTGGAGTTCTTCAGCATCAAGGTGCAGGATGGCCCGCTGACCTCGCGCCTGCAGCACATCAAGCCGGGCGACAAGGTGCTGGTCGGCAAGAAGCCCACCGGTACGCTGCTGATCAGCGACCTGCATCCCGGCCGTCACCTGTACCTGCTGGGTACCGGCACCGGCCTGGCACCTTGGCTGTCGGTGATCAAGGACCCGGAAACCTACGAACGCTTCGACAAGGTGATCCTCACCCACGGCGTGCGTTACGAAAAGGACCTCGCCTACCGCGATTATTTCGAGAAGGAACTGCGCGAGCACGAGTTCCTCGGTGACATGATCGGCGACAAGCTGCTGTATTACCCGGCGGTAACCCGCGAACCGTTCGCCAACCAGGGCCGCCTGACCTCACTGCTGGAAAGTGGCGAGATGCAGCGCACACTGGGGCTGCCCGAACTGAGCCCGGAGAACGACCGCGCGATGATCTGCGGCAGCCCGCAGATGCTGGCCGACCTGCGCACGGTGCTGGATGCCCGTGGCTTCCAGGTCTCCCCGCGCATCGGCCAGCCCGGCCACTACGTCTTCGAACGCGCCTTCGTCGAGAAGTAAAGAAGGGGGACGGAGGAGGTTAATTTCAAATAACCTCCTCCGTCCCCCTTTTTGTGCATGCCTTTCGACACAAGCCGGAGGCGGCGGACACGGGTTAGGCTCGGGGACTTGTCTTTGTGGAGTACCTTGCCTTGACCACCCGCCTTGCCCTTGCCGTGGCCATGACCCTCGGCCTTGCCCTGCCTGCCTATTCGGCCAGCGCCGCCGCCCCGGCTGCTGCCGCCAACGCCCAGCAGGCCAATCCGTTCTTCGCTGACAGCCCGCTGCCGCTGCACTTCCCGCAGTTCGACAGGATCAAGGACAGCGATTTCGCCCCCGCCTTCGACGCTGGCATGGCCCAGCAGCTGAAGGAAGTGGACGCCATCGCCAACAACAAGGCCAAGCCGACCTTCGAAAACACCCTCATCGCGCTCGAAAAGAGCGGCGAGGTGCTGGACCGGGCCACCACCGTGTTCTTCTCGCTGGTGGGCGCCGATACCAACGATACCCGCAAGAAACTGCAGGCCGATTATTCGGCCCGGTTCGCCGCGCACAGCGATGCGATCGCGCTGAACGGCAAGCTGTTCGCGCGCATCCAGGCACTGTATGACAGCCGGGACACGCTGGGCCTGGATGCCGAAGGCGTGCGACTGGTCGAGAAGTACTACGAAAACTATGTCCGCGCTGGCGCCAGGCTGTCCGAGGCAGACAAGGCCAAGCTGAAGGAAATGAACGCTGAGCTGGCCAACCTGGGCACGAAATTCAGCCAGAACGTGCTGGCCGAAGTGAACGCCTCGGCGATCACCGTGGACGACGTCAAGGAGCTCGACGGCCTGTCCCAGGAACAGATTTCCGCCGCCGCCGAAGCCGCCAAGGCACGTGGCCTGGACGGCAAGTATGTGATCACCCTACTCAACACCACCGGCCAGCCACCGCTGACCAACCTGGCCAACCGCGCGCTGCGCCAGAAGATCCACGAGGCGTCCATCACCCGTGGCAGCCGTGGCGGTGAGTACGACAACACCGCGCTGGTCTCGCGCATCATGCAGCTGCGCGCGGACAAGGCCCGCTTGATGGGCTTCAAGAATTTCGCCGCCTACAACCTGACCAACCAGACCGCCAAGACCCCCGAAGCGGTCAACGCGATGCTCGGCCAGCTGGCCCCGGCCGCCGTGGCCAATGCCAAGCGCGAAGCGGCCGACCTGCAGGCGATGATCGACCAGGAACAGAAGGCGGCTGGCAAGCCGACCTTCAAGCTGGAAGCGTGGGACTGGGCGTTCTACAGCGAGAAGGTGCGCCAGGCGAAGTACGATTTCGACGAATCCCAGCTCAAGCCGTACTTCGAAATGAAGAACGTGCTGGAAAACGGCGTGTTCCATGCCGCCGGCCTGGAGTTCGGCCTGACCTTCAAGCAGCGCACCGACCTGCCGGTCTACCACGACGACGTCACTGTGTATGACGTGTTCGATGCCGATGGCAGCCAGCTGGCGATCTTCATCTTCGACCCCTACGCACGCGCCTCCAAGCGTGGTGGCGCATGGATGAATTCCTATGTTTCGCAGTCGGAGCTGACCGGCTTCAAGCCGGTGGTGGCTAATCATCTCAACATTCCGAAGCCGCCGGCCGGCAAGCCGACGCTGCTGACCTGGGATGAAGTGACCACCACCTTCCACGAATTCGGCCATGCCCTGCACGGCATGTTCTCGAACGTGAAGTACCCGTACTTCTCCGGCACCTCGGTACCGCGCGATTTCGTCGAGTTCCCCTCGCAGGTCAACGAAATGTGGGCCGACAATCCGGTCATCCTGAAGAACTACGCCAAGCATTACCAGAACGGTTCGGCGATGCCGCAGGCACTGCTGGACAAGGTGGTGGCCGCCGCCAAGTTCAACCAGGGTTTCGCCACGACCGAGTACCTGGGCGCGGCGATGCTTGACCAGCGCTGGCACCAGATCGGCCCGGACCAGGTGCCGGCCGCCAAGGATGTGATGAAGTTCGAAGCCGAAGCACTGGCCAAGGACGGCATCTTCTACGCGCCGGTCCCGCCGCGTTACCGCACCCCGTACTTCAGCCACATCATGGGCGGCTACTCGGCCGGTTACTACGCCTACATCTGGTCTGAAGTGCTGGACGCCAACACGCAGAAGTGGTTCAACGAGAACGGCGGACTGAGCCGCAGCAACGGCGATCACTTCCGCAAGACCCTGCTGTCGCGCGGTGGCAGTGTGGACGCGATGCAGCTGTTCCGTGATTTCGCCGGCCATGAGCCGCAGATCGAACCGTTGCTGGAGAAGCGCGGCCTGACCAACACCGGCAGCCAGACGCCGGGCAAGTAACAGGAAGCAAGACGAGCCGCCCGGGAAACCAGGCGGCTTTTTCGTGCGGGATCGCTTTGCGTGGTGTCCGGCTCTGCGTGGTTGCTGGCCAGCGGCCGGCACTACCTGAGCTGTTGGAACCCTGCCCGACGCTACCGTGGCGCGACATACCCGCTGGGCACGCCTTCGGGCGACAGCACCAGTTGCCAGAGCTGCGCATGCCGGCAGCGGAACGTCGCCATGGAGCCTGCCAGATAGAAGCGCCACATGCGCCGGAAGCGTTCGTCGTAACGCCGTTCGTCCAGCCGTGGCCAGGCTGCTTCCACGTTCGCCCGCCATGCCTGCAGCGTGCGGTCGTAATCGGTACCGAAGCTGTGCCAGTCCTCCAGCACGAACAGGCCTTCGAAGGCCTGTGTGATCTGCGCGGCGGACGGCAACATCGAATTGGGGAAGATGTAGCGCGCGATCCACGGGTCAGTGCGGTGCCGCGACACGTTGGTTCCGATGCTGTGCAGCAGCAGCAGGCCCTGCGGCGCCAGGCAGCGGCGCGCCACCTCGAAGAAACTGCGGTAGTTCTTGTCACCGACGTGCTCGAACATGCCGATGGAAAACACCGCGTCGAACGTCTCGTCCAGCTCGCGGTAATCCTGCAGGCGGATCTCCACGGGCAGCCCTTCGCACAGCTCGCGCGCAAAGGCGGCCTGTTCGGCTGAAATGGTCACGCCCACGCCGCTGACGCCGTAGCGCTCGGCGGCGAACTTCAGTGCCTCGCCCCAGCCACAGCCGATGTCGAGCACCCGCTGGCCAGGACGCAATCCCAGTTTTCGGCACACAAGGTCGAGCTTTGTTTCCTGCGCCGCATCCAGATCCTGCGCATCGCGCCAATAGGCGCAGCTGTAGACCAGGCGCCGGCCGAGCATCGCCTGGTACAGGTCGTTGCCAAGATCATAATGACGGCGACCGACCTCCAGACTGCGCTCCCGCGACTGCAGGTTCAGCAGTCGCGCACGCACGCCGTCGGCCAGTTCGCGCCAGCCATGCACCCGCTCGTCCAGGTGCGCCTGCATCAGGCACAGCAGGAACGCGTCCAGTTCACACGCGTCCCACCAGCCCTCCATGTAGCTTTCGCCCAGCCCCAGCGATCCTTCCGCCATCACCCGCGCGAAGAAGCGCGGGTCATGCACCTGGATATCCTGCGCGCGCGAGCCGCCAACGGCGACACCGGCTTCGTGCAACAACGCGGTTACCCGTGCCTGCAGCGCCGCCTCCACGCCCGTTTCCTCCGTCAGCCCTGCGCGAACAACGCCGAATAGGCCGGCGCGACGTGCGGCACCAGAACGGACGCCGGAACGTCCACGGTCTGGGTACCCTCCGAATAGGGCCCCACCTGATAGGGCGGGAACACGAACCGCAGCGCGGTGATCCTGCCGCCGGCATCGGTCAGCGGTTCGAACTGCGCGAAATTGTCCACCTTCGCGGAGGTACCCTCGGCGATCATGCGCGAAGCGCTGCGCAGCGATTCCTGCAGTTCCGCCGGCTCCAGGTCCTCGCCGCTCAACCGGGTCGCCACGCGTTCGCGCAGCTGGTCGGCGACATACTGGCCGACCGCCTTCCAGCCGGCATCATCCGGCACCAGCTCTGCCGCGGTGAGCATCTGCTCCTGCTGCGGCAGCCACACGAAGCGCGCCACCAGCGGCTCGCCATGGGCGCCGCCGGTATAGCGACTGCCTTCAGCGCTCACCGCCACCAGCGCCGACGTTTCAAGGCGCTTTTCGAAGGCCAGCGACAGCTCGTACGGCATCGTCGGCTTGTCGTTGCCGAGGCCATCCAGCGCCTGCTGGAGCTCGCCGCGCGCCGCATTGCCATAGTCCTGCAGCGCCTTCGCCAACCCGGGATAACGATCCAGGCCGGGCGCGTAGCTGATGCCGACGATGGCCTGCGGCGTATTTTCGATGACATCCGACAGTTGCACCGGCCCTTCCGGCGGCGCGTCCTGCGGTGTCTGGCCGGTCCCGTCCGATGCCACCGGCGCGGCTGGCGCCGTGTCGGCGTTGCCGTCCTGCCGGCCGCAGCCGGAGAGCAGTGCACTTCCCAGGGCCAGCAGCAGCACCGGACCGCCCAGCGCCTGCCAGCGGATCAAGCCATTCATCGATTTCCCCTGTTCGCCCGACATCTTCCCAGACACCTTCATCATCATCCTCTGCTACGCCCGTGGCGGCTCATTCCACCAGCAGGTCATGGAATTCCTCATGCCGTTCGAAGAACGACTCGGCATATGCGCAGGCCGGCACCACGCGGTACTGCTTCTCGCGGGCCCAGCGCAGGGCCACGCGGGTAAGCTCGCCGGCAATTCCCCGCCCCCCGATGGCCTCGGGGACTTCAGTATGCGTGATGGTCATCCGCCGGCGCCTGAGCTGGTATTCCAGCAGCGCCAGATGGCCTTGCACACGCGCGGTGAAACGGTGGCCGGCGAGGTCATGGGAGACCTCGTAGGCCAATCCGGGAGGAGTGACCGACGCCATGGAACGCTCTCCTTGGACGGCTCCTGCGATGGTGCTCAGGTGCGCGCCACGATGGCGTGAAGCCGCGCCGGCCAGCGCCGCGAGGCCGGCACTGGAGTCAGCCCCTCATACCCACGCGCCGCCACACCCGGTGTCCGGGCGGCGGCAGCGCTGTCGCCTAGCCGCCGAAACCGAAGCGCGGGTTGGACAGTTCGGTCAGGAAGTGCGCGAAGATGCTCGGCTGCATCGCCAGCATGAACAGCACGCCGAATGCGGCACCGGCCAGATGGGCGCTGTGGTTGATGCGGTCGCCGCCGCGCTTGTCCATCCAGATGCTGTATCCGACGTAGAACACCGCGTAGATGATCGCCGGCGCCGGGATGAAGAACACCAGGATGATGGTCCACGGGCTGAGCAGGATGAAGGCGAACAGCACCGCCGACACCGCGCCGGACGCACCCAGGCTCAGGTAGTTCGGGTTCTTCTGGTTCCTGATGTAGCTGGGCAGGATCGACACCAGCAGCGCACCGAGATAGAACGCCGGATAGGTCAGGTAGCTGCCGGACAACTGCACCATCACCCGTTCGATATAGCCGCCGAAGAAGAACAGCGTGATCATGTTGAAGATCAGGTGCGGCCAGTCGGCATGGATGAAGCCGTAGGTCAGCAGGCGGTCGTACTGGCGGTTGCGGTCCACGGCCGGCGGCCACAGGATCAGGCGGTCGGCCAGCGCGCGGTTGTTGAACGCCATCCACGAAAGGATGGCGGTGACGGCGATCAGTAGAAGATTGACGGGGGTCATGTGAGGCTCAGGCGGCGCGGTAGTTGTCGACCATGCGATAGCGGCGCGCGTACCAGCCGAAGGCCAGTGCGGCCAGGAAGGCGAATCCGGCGAAGAAGAACATCAGGAAGGCGGCTTCGCTCAGGCCGGTACTGGCGATGCGGTCGGTCACCGCGTCGTTGCGCACCGCTGCATTGGACAGCAGCACCCACAGGTTGCCAATGGTGGTGGTCAGGTTCCAGAAGCTCATCACCACGCCCTTCATCGCCTGCGGCGCCTGGCTGTAGGCGAACTCCAGGCCGGTGGCCGACACCAGCACCTCACCGAAGGTCAGCAGCGCATACGGCAGCATCTGCCAGAAGATGGACATGACGTTGCCGCCATCCATCAGCACCTGGATACCGCCCACCACGATCCACGCCAGGCCGCTGAAGGCGATGCCGGCGGTCATGCGACGCAGCGCGGTGGGCTCGTAGCCGAAGCGCCGCAACATCGGATACAGCACCAGGTTGTTGAACGGAATCAGCAGCATCACCAGCAGCGGATTGAGCGCCTGCATCTGCGAAGCGGTGAACCACTCCGGCATGGCCATCTGCTGGCCCTGCAGCACCCAGGTAGAGGCCTTCTGGTCGAACAGCGAGAAGAACGGCGTGGTCAGCGCGAAGATCACCAGCACGCGCAGCACCGCGCGCACACCTTCGACCGCTTCAGGCGGATGCACCGCGCGGGCGCGGTCCAGCTGCAGCCAGGTGCCGCCGCCGATGCCGGCCAGGATGGCCACCAGCGCCAGGCACAGGCAGATCACGATGCCCAGCGAACCGACCAGGCCGAACGAAGCCACCGCCAGCACCATGCCGGCGATCGCCAGCGCCAGGCCCGGGCGGCTGCGGCCTTCCACGCGCAGGGTCAGCGCGGTGCGCGCCACGTTGGCGAAGGAGTGCGGATCCTTCGGCGGCAGCGGGGTCAGCACGTAGCGTCGGCGCCCCATCCAGAACACGAACGTGGCGATGAACATCAGGATGCCGGGAATGCCGAACGCCCACTGCGGGCCGAGGTTCTTCAATGCCAGCGGGATCAGCAGCGAGGCGAACAGAGAGCCGAAATTGATGATCCAGTAGAAGGCATCGAACACCAGCCTGGCCAGGTGCTTGTTGCTCTGGTCGAACTGGTCGCCCATGAACGAAGCGACCAGCGGCTTGATGCCGCCGGCGCCCAGCGCGATCAGCCCCAGGCCGAGGAAGAAGCCCTGGCGGCTGTCCTCGAACAGCGCCAGGCACAGGTGGCCGGCGCAGTAGACCAGGCTGAACCACAGGATGGTGTGGTACTTGCCGAAGAACCGGTCAGCCAGCCAGCCACCGAGCAGCGGGAAGAAATACACGCCGATCATGAAGCTGTGCATGATGTCCTTCGCCTCGCCGGCCCGGCCTTCGGCGGTGATCTCCTGCAGCAGCAGCGAGGTGATCAGGAACTGCACCAGGATGTTGCGCATCCCGTAGAAGCTGAAGCGCTCGCAGGCTTCGTTGCCGA
>JAEZCF010000120.1 GCA_023430045.1 Pseudomonadota bacterium
CCTTCTGTCCGGAGAGCGTGACGACCAACGGTCGTCACCCACCATGCTCGATCAGCTGCCTTCTGCCCGCAGAGCGTGACGACCAACGGTCGTCACCCTCCGCGCTGGATCAGCCGCCGCGCGGGCCACTGCGGCGCGGGCCACCGGGGCCGCGATTGCCGCCCGGACCACCAGGGCCACGGTTCCCGCCGGGACCGCGATTGCCGCCCGGGCCACGATTTCCACCGGGGCCGCCTGCGGCACGGTTGCCACCCGGCCCGCGGTTGCCCGCCGGTCGCGCGCTGCCGTACGGGTTGTAACCCGGGTTGGCGTGGTCGGACGGGAACGACGGTGCATTGCCCGGATGACCATACGGATGCTTGTTTCCCTGGCCGCCACGGTTGCCACCAGCACCAGCGCCGGCACCCGGCGATTTCGGCTTGGCGTACCCACGGCCGCCTGTTCCCTGGCCCTGACCATATCCCTCGCCCTGGCCGCGTGCGCCAGGACCGCGTGCGCCCGGGCCACGGGCACCTGCGCCGGGACCACGCGCACCCGGTCCGCGCGCGCCAGGACCGGCGTTGCGGTGGCCGCTCGGGCCGGTGCTGACACCATCGGGCACGTACCAGGTACGGAACGCGGCCGGATTGCCTTCCGGCAGCGAGCGGTCGTTCTTCGGCGCACGCTGCTTGAACGGCTTCTGCGACTGCTTGGCGGCCGCTTCACCGGTGACGGTCAGGCCGCCCTTGAAGCCGCCGCCCTTGCCACCGCGGCCACGGCCGCGATCTTCGCGCACGTTGTCGAAGCGGCGCAGTTCGCGGCCTTCATCGGCGGTGTTGTGGCCGTTGACGTAAGCGGTGCCACGGCCGCCGTCGCGGCCCATGCGCACGGTGGTCTTGGCGGCACGACGCTGGCCGATGACCGGCTGCAGGGTCAGTGCCGACGGCGCGCCTTCTTCCAGCTTCAGCTGCGTGCGCAGCGCTTCCACCTGCGCGGTCGGCAGTTCCACGGAATGCCCGCGGGTGAGTTCGCGCGGCAGGCTCACGGTGCCATATCGGGTGCGCTTGAGGCGGCTCACCTGGCAGCCCTGGGACTCCCACAGGCGGCGCACTTCGCGGTTGCGGCCTTCCTTGACCACCACGCGGAACCAGTCGTGCGAATCGGTACCGCCAATGCGCTCGACTTCGTCGAACTTCGCCGGGCCGTCCTCCAGCGCCACGCCGCGCTGCAGGCGCAGCAGGGTGTTGTCGTCCACCTTGTCCTGGCCTTCAGGGGCGCGTACGCGCACCACGTACTCGCGCTCGACTTCAAAGGACGGATGCATCATGGCGTTGGCCAGTTCACCGTCGGTGGTGGCCAGCAGCAGGCCGGTGGTATTGATGTCCAGGCGGCCGATCGCGATCCAGCGCGCGCCCTTCAGCGCGGGCAGGGACTCGAACACGGTCGGGCGGCCTTCGGGGTCCTCACGGGTGGTCACTTCGCCTTCCGGCTTGTTGTAGACCAGGACGCGGGACGGTTCGGCCAAGGCGGTGGCGACGAAGCCACGGCCATCCAGCTCGATCCTGTCGCCGCTGCGGACCGACATGCCGGTCTGCGCGACTTCGCCGTTGACCTTGACCAGGCCTTCGGCGATGCGCTGTTCCAGCGCGCGGCGCGAGCCGAGGCCGGCCTGTGCCAGGACCTTGTGCAGGCGTTCTTCAAGCTTGAACTGTTCGGAGGTGGCTTCACGCTTGAGCGAGAGCTTGTTCAACGACAGCTTGCGGGGGGTGTCACTCATCAACTTTGGCTCCGGCCGACGTTTGGTCGTCGGCCTCTGGTTCGGAATCGGCTCGGTCAACAGCCACGGTCGTCATCGCGACGGCGTTGTCTTCGCTCTCGTTCACTGGCGCCGCGCGCGTGCCCGGCGCGGTTTCGGGGTGCCCGTCTTCAGTGGGCGAAGGTGCTTGCTCATCAGGATCGGACGCCATGATGGCGGCCGGGGAATCGGGTCCGGCATCGGCGCCTGCGGCGGCCATGCCTTCGGTGGGGGTGTCGCCTTCGTCGGCAGGAACATCGCCGGCGGCGCCATCGGCATCATTGGCGGCACCGTCCGGACTGGCCGCGCCCGCCGGCAGCGGCGCGGCCGGCTGTCCATCGGCGCCCAGCGGCAACTGCGGCTCCAGTTCGGCCAGGTCCTTCAGTTCGGACAGCGGCGGCAGCTCGTCCAGCCGCTTCAGTCCGAAGTAATCCAGGAAGCCCTTTGTGGTACCAAACAGCGCCGGCCGGCCGGGTACGTCGCGATGGCCCACCACGCGGATCCATTCGCGTTCTTCCAGTGCCTGGATGATGTTGCTGCTGACCGCAACGCCGCGCACCTGTTCGATCTCGCCGCGGGTGATCGGCTGCCGGTAGGCGATCAGCGCCAGGGTCTCCAGCGTGGCGCGCGTATAGCGCGTCCTGCGTTCGGTCCACAGCCGGCTGATCCAGCCATGCACTTCGCCGGTCACCTGGTAACGGAAGCCGGAGGCGACTTCCACCAGCTCCACGCCGCGTCCGTCACAGGCTTCGCGCAGCTGTTCCAGCGCGCGTTCGACACTGCCCGGCGGTGCCGGTTCGTCTTCCGGGAACAGTTCCCTGAGCTGGACAAGCGTCAGCGGTTGCGCGGACGCCAGCAGGGCCCCTTCGACGATTCGGTTGATGAGCGGTTGATCCATCGGCACTCGGTGGTTACTCAGCGGAAAGGGGAGCGTCGTTGTCGTCGAATTCGCTGCTGAAGGACAGCGGTTCGTTGGTGTTGCCAGCCGCCAGCGACTTCACGTAGATCGGCGCCAGCGGCGCTTCCTGCACGATGTCCAGCAACTGTTCCTTGGCCAGTTCCAGCATGGCCAGGAAGGTGACCAGTACCCCGAGCTTGCCTTCCTCGGCGGTGAACAGCGATTCGAAACGGTAGAACAGGCCTTCCTCCATCCGCCCCAGCAGGTCGCCCATGCGCTGCCGCACGCTCAGCGCCTCGCGCTTGATCGCGTGGCCGCCGAACAGCTCGGCGCGCTTGAGCACATCGTGCAGCGCCATCAGCATGTCCTTCAGTTCCACCGGCGGCGGCAGCCTGATCGCCGCCCGGTCGGGTACGAAGGCATGCACCACGGTGGTGTCGCGGTCCTGCCGGGGCAGGGCGTCGATGTCCTCGGCGGCCTGCTTGAAACGTTCGTACTCCTGCAGGCGGCGTACCAGTTCGGCGCGCGGATCGGCTTCGTCGCCGTCCTCGCTGACCGGACGCGGCAACAGCATCCGTGACTTCACCTCGGCCAGGATGGCGGCCATCACCAGATACTCGGCAGCAAGCTCGAAGCGCAGCTCGCGCATCACGGTGATGTATTCCACGTACTGCCGGGTGATCTCGGCGACGGGGATGTCCAGAACGTCCAGGTTCTGCCGGCGGATCAGGTACAGCAGCAGGTCCAGCGGTCCCTCGAAGGCATCCAGGATGACTTCCAGCGCGTCCGGCGGGATGTACAGGTCCTGCGGGATCTGCAGGACCGGTTGCCCATGCACCACGGCCAGCGGCATTTCCTGCTGCTGGGGGGCGGGCGGCCGGGTTGACGGGTTCGCGTTGTGCGCGAGTTCGGAAGTCATCTAATGGACATCAGGATTGCAACGGACCAGTCGTGGCGCCGTGACCGCACTGCCGGACGGGCCGGTCGCGCGATCAGGAGGCCAGCACGCACCGGGCATCGGTGCGATTCCACACATCAACAAGCAGGACGCACCGCACCGGCGGGCGACGAAACCAAGGGGAGGTCGTCAACGTGGGCCGGTCGGGGCAGCGGGTCGATCGTCCTGGGCAGCGGAGCCCTGACTGACGGAATGCTGCGTCCAGCCACGTGCAATGAACGTAGGTTACGGCTTCGGCCGCGTGCTGTCCAGTCGGCGGCGAGGGCGGATGCAACCGCTAGAATCGGCGCCGGTTCCACGGCACAACAGGAGACAGCCCATGTGGTATGTGATCGAAGGTCATGATGGCAGCGATGTGCTGCCCGCGCGCCAGGCCGCCCGGCCGGCGCACCTGGCCCGTCTGCGGGCGCTGCAGGACCAGGGCCGGCTGCTGCTGGCCGGTCCCTGCCCGGCAATAGACAGCGAGGATCCGGGCCCGGCCGGCTACAGCGGCAGCGTGGTGATCGCCGAATTCGCCTCGCTGGACGACGCCCGCCGCTGGGCCGACGCCGACCCCTACGTGGACGCAGGGGTCTACCAGCGCACCGACGTGCGGCCTTTCCGCAAGGTGCTGCCATGAGCAATGCGGCGCGGATCACGCGGATTCGTTCCGCACTGCAGCAATCGCTGGCTCCCGAACAGTTGCAGGTGGAGGACGAGAGCCATCTGCATGCAGGTCATGCCGGAGCGCGTGATGGCCGGGGACATTTCAGCGTCCGCATCGTCAGCAGTGCATTTGACGGAATGCTGCCCCTGGCGCGACATCGCGCCGTCTACACCGCCGTTGGCAGCATGATGGAGACCGATATCCATGCGTTGTCCATCCATGCGCAGACCCCGGCCGAAGCGGAGTGACGTGTTGTCCACTGCGGTCCACCGGCGTCAACCGGACGTCCTGGCAGGACAATCCACGGCCACTCACGTGACATTTCTGACTGACGGAGTGTTTACATTGGTCATTGGAAACGATTACATTCCGCGCCAGGCTGCAAGGCCCCAGTCGTGGAGGGCGGCTTCGTGAACACGTCAGCGATCACCATCAAGGATGTCGCGCGGGAAGCCAAGGTGTCCGTGGCCACCGTATCCCGCGCACTCAACGGACACGAGAACGTCGCCGAACCGGTGCGCAAGCTCGTGCTCGAAGTGGCCGCGCGCCTGCGCTATACGCCGCATGCCGCCGCCCGCAGCCTGAGCAGCCGCCGCACCAACACGATCGGCGTGGTGCTGCCCGATCTCTATGGCGAGTTCTTTTCCGAGCTGATGCGCGGCATCGACCAGGTGGCACGCACCCGCCGCCAGCATCTGCTTGTGTCCAGTTACCACGGCGACCAGGAACAGCAGGGCGCCGCGCTGCGCGCGATGCGCGGCCGCGTGGACGGACTGCTGGTGCTGTCCCCGTATGCCGAAAGCCCAGGCTTCCTCACCGACAACCTGCCGCAGTCGTTGCCGACCGTGCTGATCAATACCTGGCTGCCCGACCCGGACCATCCGGTGCTGAGCATTGACGACCATGCCGGCGCGGTTGCGATGACGCGCCACCTGCTGGACGCGGGTCACCGGCGCATCGCCTTCATTGCCGGCCCGGACTCCAATTACGATGCGCGCGAACGCCTGCGCGGCTTCCGCGATGCGCTGGCCGCATTCGGTGCAGACGCACGGGGCATCGAGCTGCCCGGTGATTTCGACGAAGCGTCCGGCCATCGCGCGGGGCAGGAACTGCTGGCCGCCGGCGCATTGCCCGATGCGGTGTTCGCCGCCAACGACATGATGGCCCTGGGCTGCCTGTATGCGTTCGCGCAGGCGGGCGTGCGCGTGCCGGACGATATCGCGCTGGCAGGCTTCGATGACATCCCGCTGGCGCGGTTCGTTCACCCATCCTTGACCACGATGCAGGTGAGTATCGCTGAGCTCGGTGACATGGCGATGACGCGCCTCATGCAGTCGATGGATGGAAAGACCCCTGAAGGAGCGGGTGACACGCAGACGCTGGTACCCCGGCTGATCGTGCGCGATTCGAGCAGGCAGGCCCCGCGCGGGCCTGCCGCAGGTACAGATGAAACCCCACCGTTGGCCGGCCCCTGATGCCGGCGACATGTTTTCTTGTTTGGCATGAAAGGGGCCGCCCACACGGCCGCCACCACCCCCGGAGATTTTCATGAAGCAGTCCTACTTCCACCATCGCATGCCGGCCCGCCGGTTGCTGAGCTGCGCACTGGCCGGCTGCCTGGCACTGGGCATCGCCCCGGCCATGGCGCAGAGCACCTCGGCGACCATCCGCGGCCAGGTCATGGTCGATTCCACGCCGGCGCAGCAGGCGCAGGTGAAGGCAACCAATACCGCCACCGGCCTGACCCGGACGGTGAATGCCGCCAATGGCCAGTACAGTGTCGGCGGCCTGCCGCCGGGCACCTACCGCATCGATGTGACCGCCGACGGCCAGACCAGTTCGCAGACGGTCACCGTGCAGGTCGGGCAGACCACCACGATGAACCTGGGTGTCGGCGGTGAGGCCGCCAACGCGGCGGGCGGCGAGGCGACCACGCTCAACGCCGTCAACGTCACTGCGCCGGCAGCCATCGTCGAGACCCGCACCTCGGAGAATTCGACCTACATCTCCAACGTCATGATCGAGCAGCTGCCGCGTTCCACGCGCAACTTCCTCGAGCTGGCCGACACCGTGCCCGGCGTGCAGTTCCGGCGTGCCGCCAACGGCAACACCACCATGCGGGCCGGTGCGACGTCGGCCAATGGCACCAACGTCTACATCGACGGTGTCAGCCAGAAGAGCTACGTGCTGACCGGTGGCGTCAGCGGCCAGGATTCCAGCCGCGGCAATCCGTTCCCGCAATCGGCGATCGGCGAATACAAGGTCATCACCTCCAACTACAAGGCAGAGTTCGACCAGCTCAGCAGCGCGGCCGTGGTGGCCAACACCAAGTCGGGTACCAACGAATTCAAGGGCAGCTTCTTCTGGGACTACACCAGCGACCAGTGGCGCGAGCCGAGCCCGCTGGAAGACCGCGCCGGCGTGCGCGATGAGTTCAAGGAAGAGCAGTACGGCGCCACCTTCAGCGGCCCGATCCTGCAGGACCGCGCGCATTTCTTCGTCGCCTACGAGGCCAAGGAATACGTCACGCCGGGCACGGTGATTCCGGGCTCGGTGTATCGCGATCGCGTCAGTGAACTGCCGCCGGAAGCGCAGGCGCAGCTCGGCACCTATCCGCTGCCGTTCAAGGAAGACCTGTATTTCGGCAAGATCGACTGGCTGATCGGCGAGAACCACTATTTCGAACTGATCGGCAAGTACCGCAACGAAGACGACGTGGCCGGCATCGGCGGGGTCAACACCGAGTCGTATCGCAGCGTGCGCAACCAGGAAGAAAAGCGCGGCGACTTCCGGTACCAGTACAGCAATGATCGTCTGATCAACGACATGCACATCACGTACGAGTCGGCGTTCTACAACCCGCAGGCGGCCGAGGACGGTATCGGCTATGGGTTGCGCTACTTCCCGATCGACGGCAATGCCGAGACCATCCTCAACTACGGTGCCGGACGTGACTGGCAGCGCAAGGGCCAGGAAGGCTGGGGCTTCCAGAACGATCTGACGCTGCAGGACATCCAGTGGAACGGATACCACACCGTCAAGATGGGGGTGAAGTACAAGGACATCGAACTCAACACGCTGCAGAAGAATCCGCGCAACCCGCAGTACTTCTACAACATCCTGACCAGCCTGGACGTGCCGTACCAGGTGCAGTACGGCCAGGAAACCGACCCGACCGGCGGCAACGCCATCTCCAAGAACAAGCAGTTCGGCATCTACATCCAGGACGACTGGGAGGTCAACGACAAGCTGACCCTCAACCTCGGCATCCGCTGGGATTATGAGAAGACGCCGTCGTTCCTGGACTTCGTCACCCGGCCCGAAGTGGCAACGGCACTGCGTGAGTGGCCGAACCTGCAGAACACCGATTACAACATCGAGGATTACATCAGCAACGGCCGCAACCGCAAGGCGTTCAAGGATGCCTGGCAGCCGCGCGTCGGCTTCTCGTATGATCTGTTCGCCGACGAACGACACGTCATCTACGGTGGTGCAGGCCGGGCATACGACCGCAACATCTTCGATTACATCTCGCTGGAGCAGCTGAACGGCACGTTCTCTTCGTTCAACTATTACTTCAGTTCGCCGGAGAACGGCGAGTGCAGGGGCACGCCGTGCACGCCCTGGGATCCGGCCTACCTGAATCCGGAAAACCTGGCCAGCCTGCCGCCGGTGCCGGGCGGTGGCCGCGAGATCTACCTGATCAACAACAACATCAAGACTCCGTATTCGGACCAGTTCAGCCTGGGCATGCGCAATGCATTCGATGCCTGGGGCAATACCTGGTACACCGATGTGACGCTGTCGCGCGTGGTCAGCAAGGATGGCTTCGCGTTCGTGCGCGGCAACCGCCGTGCGGACGGTTCGTTCTTCCTGCCGGGCACCATCTGGGGCGCGCCGCTTGATGGGCCGGAAGGCTATACGTCCATCGTTCTCGGCACCAACGGCCTGGAAACGAAGAACAATTCGCTGGGCCTGAAGGTCGACAAGCCCTACGACAAGGCTGACGGCTGGGGCGTCACCATCGCCTACACCTTCAGCGACGCCGAGGAGAACCGCAAGTTCGGCGAGCATTACTCGCTGGATTACCCCTCCATTTCCGGCTTCGGCTGGCATGAGGCCGCCGGCGTGCCGAAGCATCGCCTGGTCGCTACCGGCATCTACGACCTGCCGGGCGGCATCACCGCCTCGGGCAAGCTGACGCTGGAATCGCAGCGTGTGTACTACGGCAACAACTGCCTGGCCGGTAATGACCAGTGCTATATCATCCAGTACAAGCCGGATCACAGCATCGGCTACAAGGACTTCAGCCTCGGCCTGAACAAGGAATGGGACACCGGCACCGACGTGAAGTTCAATGTCCGTGCCGACGTGCTCAACGTGTTCAACTGGGTCAACTGGGCCGAATACAGCGCCAACACCGGTACTGCCGCCAACCCGGATACCGCGTACGGCACGCCGACCTACACGCTGTGGGCGCCCATGCGCACGTTCAAGCTGTCCTTCGGTCTGAACTGGTAACAGCAGCATCGCCGGCCACCTGCAGGGTGGCCGGATTTTCGCAGCAAGGGCATGCCCCCGTATGATCGGGGGCAAGCCGTAACCTCGGTTGTAATCGTTTACAGGGTGGGCCTTGAAACTACACATCTCGTTATGTTCCGCACTGCTGCCGTTGGCAGCGCTGTCCACCGTGATGCTTGCCGGCTGCAAGCCGCAGGCACAACCGGAACCGGCCAGGCCCGCCCCCCAGGTGATCCTGGTGGAGGCCGACGTGCCGCCACGGCCGATGAAGCCGGAACTGCCGCCGCTGTTCGATGACCTGCAGCGCCGCACGTTCCAGTTCTTCTGGGACACCAGCAACGAGATCAACGGGCTCACCCCGGACCGCTATCCTTCGCGCCCGTTCGCCAGCATCGCCTCGGTGGGGTTCGCGCTCACCGCGTATCCGATCGGCATCGAAAACGGCTGGGTCAGCCGCACCCAGGCCGTGGACCGCACCCTGGCCACGCTGAAATTCTTCCGTGACGTGCCCATGGGGCCGCAGCGCACCGGCAAGGCCGGCTACAAGGGCTTCTATTACCACTTCCTGGACATGCAGGAAGGACGTCGCTATGACAGCTGGGTCGAGCTGTCCTCGGTGGATACCGCGCTTCTGATGATGGGCGTGCTGTTCGCGCAGTCCTACTACGACGGCGGCGATTCGCGCGAGAAGGAAATCCGCGACATCGCCGAAACGCTGTACAAGCGTGTGGACTGGACCTGGCTGCAGGAACGCTCGCCGCTGATCTCGATGGGCTGGTTCCCCGAAAGCGGCATCATCGAGCACGACTGGATGGGCTACAACGAGGCGATGATCGTCTACATCCTGGCGCTGGGTTCGCCGTCGCATCCGGTCAGTCCGGATGCGTGGACGGTATGGACGCGTACCTACGACAACGACTGGGGCGTGTACCAGGGCCAGGAATACCTGTCCTTCGGGCCGTTGTTCGGCCATCAGTACAGCCACGTCTGGATCGACTTCCGCGACATCCAGGACGCCTACATGCGCGAACGCGGCAGCACCTATTTCCTCAACAGCCGGTCGGCCGCGCTGGCGCAGCGCGAGTACGCCATCGACAATCCGATGAACTGGAAGGAATACGGCCAGAACGTATGGGGGCTGACCGCCAGCGACGGGCCGCAGAACACCAGCCAGGAATACCGCGGCGAGCAGCGTCAGTTCCGCCATTATTCTTCGCGCGGTGCCGGCCTGCGCGAGAACTTCGACGATGGCACCATCGCGCCGACCGCAGCGATCTCCTCTCTCGTGTTCGCGCCTGAAGAGGTCATCCCGGCCACGCTCGAGATGCACAAGCGCTTCGGCGATTACATCTATTCCAGTTACGGCTTCCTGGATTCCTTCAACCCCAGTTTCAACTACGACATCCCGATCAAGACCGGGCGCATGGTGCCTGATCGCGGCTGGGTGGCCAGCGATTACATCGGCATCGACCAGGGGCCGATCCTGACGATGATCGCGAACTACCGCGACGATTTCGTCTGGGAAGTGATGAAGAAGAACCCGCACATCCGCAAGGGGCTGGAGCGCGCCGGCTTCAGCGGTGGCTGGCTGACCCCGGAAGGCGAGCAGCAGCCGCTGCAGCTGGAAAAGGACGAGAAGGCCGCCGCGGCCCGCGCGGGCGGCATCGCCGAATCGCGTGCCGCCGCCGCACAGGAACAGAAGAATGCACGTCGTAGCAACAGCGCCGGCAAGTAAGCCGATGGGCCGGTGGAAATTCGCCGCCAGACTGCGGCGATGCGCGCTGCTGCTGGCGGTTCTGGTGCTGCCGGGCTGCGTGCGGCAGGACGAAGGCACCACGCTGCGCTTCTGGGCGATGGGCCGCGAAGCCGAGGTAGTGGCCGAGCTGATCCATGAATTCGAGGCCGAGAACCCGGGCATCAAGGTGGACGTGCAGAACATCCCGTGGACGGCCGCGCACGAAAAGCTGTTGACTGCGTTCGCCGCCGATGGCCTGCCGGACCTGTGCCAGCTGGGCAATACCTGGATTCCGGAGTTCGCCGAACTCGGCACGCTGGAGCCGCTGGCACCGTATGTAGAGCGTTCCACGGTGGTGCAGCCGGCTGATTATTTCCAGGGTATCTGGGACACCAACGTCATCCATGGCGAGGTCGTCGGCGTGCCGTGGTACGTCGATACCCGGCTGCTGTATTACCGCAAGGACCTGCTGGCGCAGGCCGGCCACGATCATCCGCCGCGCACCTGGGCCGAATTCGAACGGCAGATGGCTGACATCAAGGCGATGCAGGGGCCGAGCCGTTACGCGGTGCTGATGCCGATCAACGAGTTCGAGCAGCAGCTGTCGTTCGCGCTGCAGCAGCCCGATCCACTGCTGCGCGATGACGACACCCGCGGCAATTTCCGCAGTGAAGGCTTCCGCCGCACGCTGGGTTTCTACGCCAACATGTTCGAGCAGGGCTGGGCACCGAAGATGTCCGAGACGCAGATCTCCAACGTGTGGGACGAGTTCTTCCGGGGCTTCAACGTGTTCTACATCTCCGGCCCGTGGAACATCCGGGAGTTCAGGAAGCTGGAGCCGAAAGCCCTGGCCGGGCAGTGGGGCACGGCGCCGTTGCCGGGCCCGGACGGTCCGGGGGCGGGCATCGCCGGCGGTACCAGCCTGGTGATCTTCCGTGGTTCACAGCGCAAGGAGGCATCATGGAAGCTGATCGAGTTCCTGTCGCGGCCCGCGATCCAGGCCCGCTTCCATTCCATCATCGGTGACCTGCCGCCACGTCGCAGCACCTGGGAGGCACCGTCGCTGGCCGATGATCCGCTGGCCGCCGCGTTCCGTGATCAGCTGGAACGCGTGAAACCAACACCTAAGGTGCTGGAGTGGGAGCGCATCGTGCAGGAAATGCGCATCGTCACTGAAAAGGTGGTGCGAGGCGGGCAGGCACAGGATGCGGCGGTGGCCGAACTGGATGATCGCGTGGACAAGGTGCTGGCCAAGCGCCGCTGGATGCATGAGCGGGCGCGGGAACATGTCGCGCCCGCACCCGCGGTGGTCGAAGGAGATCTGCCATGAGCCGCACCTCGCTTGCCGGCTGGATGTTCGCCGCACCGGCGATCATCGTGCTGGGCGTGTTCTTCGGCCTGCCGGTGGCATCGGCTCTGGCGCTTAGCATCACCGATTTCGACCTGTATTCGCTGGCCGACAGCAGCAACCTGCGGTTCGTCGGACTGGGCAACTACGTCGATCTGCTGCAGACGCCGATGTTCTGGAAATCTCTGTGGAACACCACGTATTTCGTGGTGATCGGCGTGCCGTTGTCGATCGCGGTGTCACTGGGCGCGGCGATCCTGCTCAACGCACCGGCGGCGCGCTTCAGGGCGTTGTTCCGCACCGCGCTGTTCGCCCCGGTGGTGACCACGCTGGTTGCCGTGGCGGTGATCTGGCGCTATCTGTTCCATACCAGCTATGGCCTGGTGAACTACGGCCTGGGCCAGATCGGCATCGATCCGGTGGACTGGCTGGGGGATCCGCGCTGGGCCATGCCCACCATCATGCTGTTCGCTGTGTGGAAGAACTTCGGCTACAACATGGTGATCTTCCTGGCCGGCCTGCAGGCCATCCCGCACGACCTGTACGAAGCGGCGCGCATCGATGGCGCCTCGCGCTGGAAGCAGTTCCTGCACATCACCCTGCCGATGCTGGGCCCGGTGCTGCTGGTGGTCGGCGTCATCACCGTGTCCGGCTATTTCCAGCTGTTCGCCGAACCCTACGTGATGACCCGCGGCGATCCGCTGCAGAGCACCGTCAGCGTGCTGTACTTCATGTTCGAGGAAGGCTTCAAGTGGTGGAACCTCGGCCGTGCCTCGGCGGTGGCGTTCCTGTTGTTCCTGATCATCCTGGCGGTGACGTCGGTGATGCTGCGCTTCGGGCGCAAAAGGCAGATGGTATGAGTCGCGAGATCGGCCAGTCGCGCTGGCATCCGTGGATGATCAACGGCGCCCTGCTGGTGCTGGCGCTGGCCAGCCTGGCGCCGCTGCTGTGGATGGTGTCGGTGTCGGTCATGCCGGCCGGCGAAGCCACCCGGTTCCCGCCGCCGCTGACACCCTCCCACGTCACCTTCGACAACTACCATGCCCTGTTCGCACGTACCGGCATGGGCGGCAATTTCGCCAACAGCCTGTTCGTTTCGCTGGCGATCACCGTGGGCTCGCTGCTGCTCAACACAATGGCCGGCTATGCGTTCGCCAAGCTGCGGTTCGTCGGGCGCGAGCGTCTGTTCCAGGTGCTGATGGCTGCGTTGGTGATTCCCGCGCAGGTGGCGATGCTGCCGTTGTTCCTGCTGATGAAGCAGCTGGGGCTGGTGAACAGCTTCGGGGGCGTGATCGTGCCGGCACTGGCCACCGTGTTCGGCATCTTCCTGGTGCGCCAGTACGCACGCTCGATTCCCGATGAGCTGCTGGAAGCGGCACGCATCGACGGGGCCGGGGAGCTGCGCATCTTCTTCCAGATCGTGCTGCCGATGCTCAAGCCGGTGCTGGTGACGCTGGCCATCTTCACCTTCATGGGTGCCTGGAACGATTTCATGTGGCCGCTGATCGTGCTGACCGACCAGGAGCATTACACCCTGCCGGTCGCGCTGGCCACGCTGTCGCGCGAGCACATCATGGACGTGGAGATGATGATGGCCGGCGCGGTGGTGACGGTGGTGCCGGTGTTGTTGCTTTTCCTCGCGCTGCAGCGCTATTACATCCAGGGTCTTCTGCTGGGGAGTGTCAAAGGGTGAAACATCGAACCGTCGCCGCGCTGGCATTGCTGCTGTCCTGGCCCTGCGTGGACGCGGCCGCGAAACCGGCTTCCGCCCCCAAGGCTCCGGCCGCGTTGCCGGCGCCGAAGGTCATCGACGATTTCGACGACATCACGCCCTGGAAGCTGGTGCTGTCCGACCAGGTCAGTGGTTCGCTGCGCCCGGTGGCCGGCGCCGGCGGTGGCCGGGCGATGTGCCTGGATTACGATTTCCACGACGTGTCCGGTTACGTGGGCGTGCGTCGCGCGCTGCAGATCGATTACCCGGCGAACTACCGGTTCGGTTTCCAGCTGCGTGGCGATTCGCCGGCCAACGACCTGCAGTTCAAGCTGCTCGACGCCAGCGGCGACAACGTGTGGTGGGTCAATCGTCCTGGCCAGGTGTTCCCGAAGACCTGGTCGAAGGTGGAGTACCGCAGGCGGCACGTGGAAAAGGCCTGGGGGCCTTCGCCGGACAAGGAACTGCAGCGCAGCGCCGCGCTGGAGTTCACCATCTACAGCAAGGTCGGCGGGCGCGGTACGGTGTGCTTCGACAAGCTGACCCTGCAGGGCCTGCCGGCCCGCGATGATTCGCCATTGAAGCCGGAGGTGCTGGCCGACACCGCTACCGCGCTGCAGGACCGGATGATCGACGGCAAGGACGATACCTTCTGGGTCAGCGGTGGCGTCAAGCAGCAGACCGTCAGCCTGGATCTGGGCAAGCCGCGCGAGATCGGCGGCGCGGTGATCGACTGGCTGCCGGGCCTGGAGGCCACGCGCTATACCGTGCGCGCTTCGCAGGATGGACGCGACTGGCGCACCGTGCGCGAGGTGAGCGCCGGCAGTGGCGGCCGTGACTGGCTCGCACTGCCGGAAACCGATGCCCGTTACCTGCGCGTGGACCTGCAGGATGGTCCGAACTGGCGTTACGGAATCCGCGACATCGCCTTGAAGCCGCTTTCCTTCGCGGCCACGCCTAATGCTTTCCTGTCTTCGGTGGCAGCCGACCTGCCGCGTGGCGCGCTGCCGCGCGCCTATGTCGGTGAGCAGCCGAGCTGGACCCTGCTGGGCCTGGATGGCGGGCGCGAGCAGGCGCTGATCAGCGAAGACGGTGCGGTGGAGATGGCGCGTGGCAGCTTCAGTGTCGAACCTTTCCTGAAACTCGATGGCACGCTGCTCAGCTGGAGCGATGTGACCACGCTGCAGTCGCTGCAGGATGGCTATCTGCCGATCGCCAGCGTGGACCGGCAGTACGAAAAGGCGTCGCTGTCGATCACCGGCTTCGTGCAGGGCTCGCCGGACAAGGCACAGCTGGTGACGCGCTATTCCCTGAAGAATCCGGACAAGGTGGCCCACGAATACACTCTGGCGCTGGCCATCCGGCCCTGGCAGGTCAATCCGCCGACGCAGTTCCTCAACACCGTTGGTGGCTTCAGCCGCATCGACAGCCTGGAGGTCGGCAGCGATCTGGTGAAGGTCAATGGCGAACCACGGGTGTACGCGGTGCAGCCTCCGGATGCGCGGTTCGCCACGCCGTTCGATGGCAAGCTGGAGGTGATGCACCTGGCCAGTGGCAAGCTGCCGGACACCACCTCGGTGAAGGACGCCACCGGCATGGCGTCCGGTGCGCTGCTCTATACCATCAAGCTGGAGCCGGGGCAGAGCCGCGAGATCGCCCTGGTGTTTCCGCAGACCGGCAGCTTCTCGCCGCGCGGTTTCGATGCCGGCAAGGCGCAGTCGCAGGTGGCAGCCATGTGGCGGCAGAAGCTGGACGGCCTGAAGCTGCAGGTACCGGCGGCCGGCCAGCCGCTGGCCGATACGCTGCGCACCGCGCTGGCGCACATGCTGATTTCGCGCGTGGGCCCGCGCCTGCAGCCTGGCACGCGTTCGTATGGACGCAGCTGGATCCGCGACGGTGCGATGATTTCCGAGGGACTGCTGCGCATGGGGCGCAGCGACGCGGTGCGCGATTACGTGCAGTGGTATGCGCCCTATCAGTTCCAGAATGGCAAGGTTCCCTGCTGCGTGGACGATCGCGGCAGCGATCCGGTACCGGAGAACGACAGCCATGGCGAGCTGATCTACAACATCGCCGAATACTGGCGTTATACCGGCGACGATGCGTTCCTTGAAGCGATGTGGCCGCACGTGATCGGCGCGTTCCATTACATGGAGCGCCTGCGTGCCAGCGAGCGCAACGAGGAAAACCGCGCGCGCAATCCCGCCTTCTACGGCATGATGCCGGCCTCGATCAGCCACGAAGGCTATTCGGCCAAGCCGATGCATTCGTACTGGGACAACTTCTGGGCGCTGCGCGGTTACAAGGATGCGGCCATCATCGCCGAGCGCCTGCAGAAGATGGAGGTACTGGCGATCACCGGCGCGCGCGACGAATTCCGTGATGATCTGCAGGCGTCGCTGCAGGCGGCGATGGCGCAGCACCGCATCGACTTCCTGCCCGGCTCTGCCGAGCTGGGTGATTTCGATGCCACCTCCACGACCATCGCGCTGGCGCCCGGGGGCGAGCAGGGCCGCCTGCCGGAGCCACAGCTGGAAAACACCTTCGAACGGTACTGGGACGAATTCGTGCAGCGCCGTGATGGCAAGCGCGAATGGAAAGATTACACACCCTATGAGTGGCGCAACGTCGCCGCGTTCGTGCGCCTGGGGTGGCGCGAACGGGCCTGGCAGGCGACTGAATTCTTCTTCAGGGATCGTTCGCCGCAGGCGTGGAACCAGTGGGCGGAAGTCGTGTCACGTACGCCACGCAGGCCTTTCTTCGTCGGCGACCTGCCGCATGCCTGGGTGGCATCGGATTTCGTGCGTTCGGCGCTGGACATGTTCGCCTACAACCGCGATGTCGACCAGTCGCTGGTGCTTGCGGCAGGCGTGCCGGTGCGCTGGTTCGAAGGGCAGGGCATCGCGGTGAAGGGATTGCGCACGCCGCAGGGAACGCTGGATTACCGCCTGCAGCGCGGTGAGCGCACGCTGCTGCTGGACATCGGCGCCGGGGTCATCCCGCCTTCTGGCGGATTGATCCTGCAGTGGCCGTATGGTGGCGATCCGGGTGCGGCCAAGGTCAATGGCGAGCCGCTGGAATGGATTGGCGGCGAACTGCATGTGCACCAGGTGCCGGCCAAGGTCGAGATCGACGTCCCGGCGGCCGTGCGCCGCTCCGAACGCAAGGCACAGTAGCCATGAGGGTGCGGGATACCGGGCCGGCGCGGGCAGCGACGGCATGCGGGGCGATATGCGCCGCAGGTCTGCTGTCGGTGGGCCTGTTGTGGTCCGGCAGCGTGGCGGCGACGCCGGCGTCGCGGGCCGGCGCGGTACTCCAGGCGATGCCGGTGACGGCGGCCGGCGAAGAGGACGTCGGAACATCGCGGCCCCCGCTTCCCCAGGGCGGCGCCCTGACCATGGTGACGTTCAACCTGCACCACGACCGCGACGAGTGGATGGAGCGGCGCAGGACGATCCTTGCCGAACTGCAGCGCCTGCAGCCCGATGCCATTGCGTTGCAGGAGGTCATAGAGAAGCCCGGCGTGCGCAACCAGGCCGAATGGCTGGCCAAGGGGCTTGGTTACCACTATCTCTTCGTGTCCACCGATCCGCCGGGTGCCAGCAAGCGCTACGGCAATGCCGTGCTGACCCGGCGACCGGTGCTGGCCCGCAACGAGCATCTGCTGCAGCCGCTGGACGACTACCGCACCGTCGGCCACCTGCGCATCGAGATCGGTGGCCGGCCGGTGAATGTGTATGCCACTCATTTCAATGAGCGGTCCGACGAGAACGGCCAGCGTATCCGCCGCAGGCAGGTGGAGGATCTGCTGCGCTTCATCGCCGCGACCTCGGCCGGGGCGCCCGTGGTGATTGCCGGTGACTTCAATGCGCTGGTGGACGCCGGTGACCTGAGCGCGCTGCGCAGCCGCTATGGCGACAGCTACGGTAGCGTGCACGTGAACAACGACCTGAGCACGGTGAGCACGCTCAACCGCCATTACTACCAGGCGCCTTCGCGCATCGACCACATCTTTTTCCAGCAGGATGAAATGCTCGCCCGTGAAGCACGGCTGCTGTTCGACGAGCCCGACGGCGACGGCCGCTGGGCCTCGGATCACTACGGTGTGTGGACGCGCCTGCAGCTCGCTCCGGACATGGTGCCGGCGCCGGAGTAAGGAATCGCGGGCATGTTGATGGACAAAAAAACAGCGACCCGAGGGTCGCTGTTTTCGTTTGCATCCCGCCAGAGGATCAGCCCTGCGGCAGGTTGCCCGGACCGGTCTTGTCGTGGTCCCCGGTGGCTGACTCGTCGGCCACTGTTGCGTCGTCCCTGGAGACGACCGCAGGTTCCGGCTGGGCCACCACGGCAGCCTGGGCGGCGGCATCGGTGCCTCCAGCCAGGATGGCCGGCTCGGCAGCGTCGACCGCCTCGACCACCACCGGTGCGGCAACCTCGGCCGGCAACGGCGCGGCGACCGCAGCGGCCGCGGGCTCAACCACCACGGGGTCGGCAACGGCCGAGGCCTGCGGCGTAGCGGCATCAATGGCGTCCAGCATGCTGGTCTGGACAGGTGCCGACGGTGCTGCCGCAGCGGGCTTCGGTGCTTCGGTTTCGGCCTGGACAGCCTCCACCTTCGGCGCGGCCTGCGGTTCGACCTTCTGCACGTCTGCCTCCACTGCGGTGACGGCATGGTGCTGCGGACGGGTGACCTCGGCGGTCACTGCCGGCGTTGCGGCGGCCACGGACTCGGCGCCGGTTGCTTCCACCTTCGGTGACTCGACCTTCGGCGCATCCAGCCTGGCAGCTTCTATCAGCGGGGCAGGCGTGGCGCTCGGCGCGCTGACGGCGGCGGGTACGATAGCGGCAGTCGCCAGCACGGCGGCCGCACGCTTCTCGCGTTCGACAGGCGCCGGCGCATCGCCATCGTCATCGAAGTCGAACTCCGGCTGCGGACGCGCAGCCTTCGGCGTGCGCGTTTCGACGGTGTCGTCCTGCGTAACCGAAGGCGGGCTGACAGCTGCCTCCTGCGACTCGTCGCCTTCGTCCTCGTCGGACTCGTCATGGCCCAGCGCATCGGTGGTGGTGCCTTCGCTGTTGCCGCGACGGCGACGACGGCCACCGCGACGACCGCGACGACGACGCGTGGTGCCTTCGCCACCGCCTTCCTCGCCCGGTGCGGCTTCATCGCCGGCGAGGGTGATCGCTGCTGCTTCGCCCGTCGCCGCGGTAGCATCCGCGTCGGTATGCGGGATGTCCGCCTGCGGCGCGATGGGGGCGGCCACGGCTGCGGCCGTGGTTTCCTCACGCGCCGGCTCCTGGCTGCCGGTGGTTGCTGCGGCGGCGGGGACCACCGTGGCGGCAACAGTGGCTGCGGCGGCAGCATCCAGCTGATCGGCGGCCGTGCGCTGCGGCTTCTCGGCGTTGGCCTTGTCGCCATCCTGTGCGCGCGGCTGACGCGGCTGCTTCACCTTCGGCTGCTGCGCGGCCTGCGGCTGGCCCTGGGCCTGCTCGCCACGCTCGTTGCGTTCGGCACGTTCGCCACGTTCGTTGCGCTGCTTGCCGCCGGCCTGCCCCTGTTCGCCGCGCTCCTGGCGCTGCTTCGGCTGCTGGCCGTTCTGTGCGTTGCCGGCATTGGCCTGTACGCCGTTGCCACCCTGGCCAGCGCCCTGGCCGCGCTCGCGGCGTTCGCCACGTTCCTTGCGGCCCTGGCCCTGGCCCTGTGCCTGCGCTTCGCCCGTGCGGTTGTCGTCGCGGCGGTCCTTGCGGTCCTTGTTGCGGTCCTTGCCACGATCCTTGCTGTTGCGGTCCTTGCGGCCCGCTTCGCCCTGCGGCTGGCGCGCGGCGGGCGCCGGCGCCGGCGCGGGTGCCGGTTCGCCACCGAAGACGCGCTTGAACCAGCCCACCAC
>JAEZCF010000132.1 GCA_023430045.1 Pseudomonadota bacterium
GCACAGCCGACCACGGGTCGGCTCTACGATGATGCGACACGCCGCCTCGCGACATGACCTTTGGCCATGGGTACGCGGGACGCACGCGCCTAGTATCGAGCGTTCCCGACTGCTGGAACCGTCCATGAAGACCCGTGCCCTGGTGTTGTCCATCCTGCTCGCCGCAGCCTCCGCGCCGACGCTTGCGCAGACACCACCGCCAGCGCAGAGCGCCTGGCCGGGCACGCTGCGCATCAATGTCGATGCACGCGATCTGGATCGGCGCATCTTCAAGGTGACCACTACCGTGCCGGCGAAGCCCGGTCCACTGACGCTGCTGTACCCGCAGTGGATCCCCGGTAATCACTCACCCACCGGGCCCATCGACAAGCTGGCCGGCCTGCAGGTCACCGCCAATGGCCAGCCCCTGAAATGGACGCGTGACCAGTACAACGTCTACGCCTTCAAGGTGGACGTGCCGGAAGGCGCCAGCGAGATCGTGGCGCGCTTCGATTTCCTGTCGTCGCAGGGCGGCAACCAGGGCCGCGTGGTGATGACCCCGGAAATGCTCAACCTGCAGTGGAATGCCAATTCGCTGTATCCGCAGGGCGTGGATACCCGCAACCTGCAGGCGCAGGCCAGCGTGACCTTGCCTCGCGGCTGGTCCTACGCCAGCGCGCTGGAAACCGAGCGTCGCGAAGGCGATACGGTGGTGTTCAAGCCCATCAGCTATGACCACCTGGTGGATTCGCCGCTGTTCGCGGGCGAGCACTACCAGCGTTTCGACCTGGCTCCCGGTGCCAAAGCGCCCGTGCACCTGAATGTCTTCGCCGATGATGCCAAATCGTTGAAGGCCTCCGAAGACCAGCTCAAGGCGCACCGCGCGCTGGTACGGCAGATGGACAAGCTGTACGGCGCGCGTCATTTCGACCATTACGAATTTCTGCTTGCCCTGACCGACAAGCTGGGCGGCATCGGCCTGGAACATCACCGTTCGAGCGAGAACAGCGGCCAGCCGGGTTATTTCACCGAATGGGACAAGACCTGGCTGGGCCGCGACCTGCTGCCGCATGAGTTCAACCATTCCTGGAACGGCAAGTACCGGCGCGGCGCCGACCTGGCCACCGCCAACTTCAACGTGCCGATGGGCGACAGCCTGCTGTGGGTGTACGAAGGCCAGACGCAGTTCTGGGGACAGGTACTGGCCGCGCGTTCGGGACTGTGGAACCAGCAGCAGGCGCGCGACATGCTGGCCAACGTCGCGGCCGTGTATGACCGCGGGCGCCCCGGGCTCGCCTGGCGTCCCCTGCAGGACACCACCAACGACCCGACCATCGCACAGCGACGTTCGCTGCCGTATCGCAATTACCAGATGAGCGAGGACTACTATTCGGGCGGACAGATGCTGTGGCTGGAAGTGGACGGCAAGCTGCGTGGCCTGACCGGCAACCGCCGCAGCCTGGACGATTTCGCCAAGGCGTTCTTCGGCATGGATGACGGCGCCTGGGACGTCAACCCGTACACCTTCGAAGACGTGGTGGCCACGCTGCAGACCATCGCACCGTACGACTGGGCGGGGTTCCTGCGCGGACGGCTGGATGGGCACGGCTCGCTGATCGGCGGACTGGAACTGGCCGGTTGGAAGCTTGTTTACCGGGATACGCCCAACGATGCCCTGAAGGCCGCCGAAGGACGCGCGAAGTCGGCCATCCTGACCTACTCGCTGGGCGCGATGGTGAGCGATGCCGGGGTGGTGGGCGATGTTGTCTGGGACAGTGCCGCATTCAACGCCGGCCTTGCACCGGGCATGACCGTGCTGGCGGTGGATGGGCGCTCCTACAGCAGCGAGCGGCTGAAGGATGCAGTGGCCGCATCGTCAACGCGCAAGGAGCCGATCACCCTGCTGGTGAAGAACTTCGACCGCATCGATACCATGCGCATCGACTACCACGGTGGCGCGCAGTATCCCGTGCTGGAGCGGATCGCCGGGACGCCGGACCGGTTGGCCGAACTGTGGAAGGCGCGCTGAGTCGCAGTCCACTCGGTCCGGCGGACGCGGCGTGGGCGGCTCAGCGGAACTGCAGGCTCAGCAGGAAGTAACGTCCCAGCGGATCGTCCAGCCCGGGCATCTGCCGGCCGCTGCCGATCCGATGGTTCACCGGCGTCGTGTCGAGCAGGTCGTGCACGTCCAGCGCCGCGACCAGCCGCGGGCCGAGCCTGCGCGCCATGTGCAGGTTCCAGCGCAGCTGCGCCGGATTCATGCACTGCTGCCGCTCGCGTTGTTCATCCGGACAGCGCTCGCCTGCAAGCCAGGCGCGGGTGCGGCCGACACGGTTGCCGCGCAGTGCGATGTCCCACGCGGGGTTCTGCCATTGCACGGCGAGAATGCCGGCCACCGTGGGCGTGGCATGGCCACGCAGATCCACCGGGTCGTTATGGGCGCGCCGGCGGCGTAGTTCCTGTTGCCTGAGGCCGTCGAGGGAAAACAGCCACTGGCCGTTGTCGCCGGTGTCGATACGGTATTCACCACGCAGCACCCAGTTGCGTGAAGTGGTACGTCCGATGTTGGCGAACGACAGGCGCAGGTCCTGCAGGCGCCCCTGGTCGTCCAGCTGCCATGTGTCGGGATTCCACAGCGCATCGCCGGGTTGCAGGGCAAGGATTTCGTTGCGCAGCTGGACGATGTTGTGGGTCAGCGACAGCGAGACGGTGTCACTGGGCATCCAGTTGGCGGCCAGCGAGTGGCTGCGCGAGGTTTCCGCCTTGAGTTCATCGTTCTCCAGTACTTCGACCTCCACCGCGCAGCCACCATCGCCGAGCGGCCTCGCGCACGGTGGCAGGGCCTCCGAGGAAGGCAGGCCCATCAGTCCGAAATACGCGGGGGGCCGCCGTCGCTCGAACAGGCTGGGCGCACGATAGCCTCGACCGCTGGCGAGCAGGAACGACCAGTGCGGATCTGGATTCCAGCGCAGGCCGGCACGTGGCGAAAACGCGGATTCTCCGCCGTCGCGATCAATGCGGGCGGCCACGTCCAGACGCAGGGTGGAGGCAAGTGGCAGGCCAGCCTCGGCATACGCCGCGCTGCTCTGGCGCGAAAGGCGGCGCTGCTCCACCGGCAGACCCAGCGCCAGTTGCCCCTTGCCCAACAGCGGATCGGGCAGGGAGGTCCAGCGTTCAAGCCGAAGGTCGACGCCAGTGGCGAGCTGCACACGGCCGCCGGGCAGCGTCATGAGTTCACGCTGCACGCCCCACCACCCCTGCCATTGACCGGTATGTCCATGATTGCGGATGGCTGGAAACAGTTCATCGGCCAGTCCCGGCGGCAGCGTCGAAAAGCCGGGAAGGAAGTCCAGCGAGCGTGCCGCGTCCAGCAGGCGTTCACTGCGGACCGCGCCGTGGGTACGCAGGTCCACCTGGCTGCGCTGCGCGCTCAGGCCGGCATCCCAGCTGCGCCCGGGGCGTTCGCGGCCGATGCCCACGGTGAGGTCGCCTTCACTGCTGCGCACCCGTGGGCTGACGTTGCCACCTTCCTGCATCACCACATTCAGCAGCGCGCCGCGGTTGAAGTTGAGCGCCACGGCGGTAGGGCCGAGTTCGAAACGCTGGCGGCTGTGGCTCGCACGTGCCTCCGCGTAGGCATAGCGTCCTTCGCCACGCTCGTGCCGATAGCGCAGATAGGCAGCCAGCGTATCGGACGCGGGCTGCAGCGAACGCGGTCGCGCGCTGTCATACCAGCAGCCGTCATCCCGTTCCTGCAGCGGTGCATGGCATTGCGTGGCCGGGTAGTAATCACCGTTGCCCAGGATCAGCCCGATGGGGTAGAGCGAGGTTTCCGCATGCCAGCGACGACGATCGCCGGCCACGTGCTGGATACGGTGCAGATCGATGCCGGCAAACCATCGATCACCGTCGGCCCGCACGCCGCCGTTGGCGACCTGCATGCGGTACTGGTGGCCATCTCCGTGGCTGCTGGCTCCGGTCTGCAGCAGCGCTTCGGCCGCATCGGCCTGGTCGCGCAGGATGATGTTGACCACCCCGGACATCGCATCCGCTCCATAGATGGCCGACGCACCGCCACGCACCAGTTCGATGCGTTCGACAAAACTGAGCGGTATGCCGCCCAGATCGGTCAGGCCGCCTTCCTCCAGCGACACCATCGGATATCGCGGCAGGCGTCGACCGTTGACCAGGAACAGGGTGGCGCGCGGGCCCATGCCGTCCAGACTGGTCGTTGCCGCTGCCCCCACGGGGAGATACAGCGAGTCGCCGCTGTCTGACGTGCTCAGCGGCGGGTGACCGCTCATCCCCGGCAGATGCCGCAGCAGGTCGTACAGGGTGCCGTAGCCGCTGCGCAGGATGTCCTCGCGCTCGATCACCGTCACCGGCAGGGTCACCTGGACGGAGGTGCGTGGCAGGCGGCTGCCGGTGACATGCACCGCAGCCAGCTCCGTCTGTGGCGGCGGAGGAGGACGCGCAGCGGGCCGTTGCACGTCGACCGTCGCCGCCACGGACGGGACAGCCGCGCGGCGGCGCACCACATAGCCGCCGGAGGGTGTCTGCCGGATGTCGACCGGCGCGGCGCTGACAAGCTGCGCCAGGGCGGCCGCTGCACTCTGCATGTCCAGTGCGCCATTGCTGTGCAGATCGGCCAGTTCGCGGCGATCGAACACCAGTGCCAGGCCACTCTGCCGCGCCCACTGCTCCAGGGCCGGTACCAGTGGACCGGCAGGAATACGGTAGACGGATGCGGTGGTCGCATCGGCGGCCGCAGCACCGGCCGCAACACCGTTCGCCGCCATGCATGGCAGCAGGGCCAGACCCAGCAGGGTGCGCAGCAGTGCCGCAGGGGCAGGCATCGCGGTCCTCAGTGCGCGCGGCGCAGTTCCAGCGCGCCGTCCCCGCGCTGCTGGGCCGCAATCGACCACCCCAGTTCCAGGGCGGACAGCAGTTCTTCTGCATCGCCGGCGCGGAACGTGCCGCTGACGGCCAGATCCGCGATGGCTGGATCGGCGATGACCAGCGGCGCAGCCGTGTAGCGGTTCATGCGTTCGACCACGGTGGACAGCGGCGCGGCATCGAATACCAGGCGGCCGTGCTGCCAGCTCTCGGCCGCTGCGGTGGACAGCCGGGGGCCCGGCTGGATCCGGCCGGAGGCGAGTATCTGCAACTGCTGTCCAGGTGAAAGCGTGTGCCGCGCGTCGCCGCTGCTTACTTCCACCACGCCCTCCAGCAGCGCCACCTCCACCCGCCCATCGTTCAGGCGTTCCACCTGGAAGGTGGTGCCGATGTCACGGATGCTGCTGCCGCCGGCCCGCATGCGCAGTGAGCGCGACGAGGGCGCGACCTGCAGCTGTACGCGCCCGCGCTGCAGTTCCAGCTCGCGCCTGCGCCAGCCCAGGCGCACGCTCAGCGTGCTGTCGGCATCGAGCGTGGCGATGCTGCCGTCCGCCAGCGTGAGCTGCTGCGGCGCGCGACTCACATTGGCATGTACCTGCGGCGATGGATTGCCGTCGGTGTACAGCATCCAGCCCATGCCGATGGCCAGGCAGACACCTGCGGCTGCAGCGGTCGCGGGCAGCCAGCGGCGCGGCTGCGGGCGTGCGGCACGTGTTGCGGCGGTGCGCAGCCACGGATCGCCGGCCAGCCCGGCACTGCGCTGGTGCAGTGTTTCCGCCTGCACCCACGCCCTGACATGCGATGGATCCTCGGCCAGCCAGTCCTCGAAGGATTCGCGCTCGGCCGCCGTGCAACCCGCTGCCTCCAGGCGTGCGACCCAGGCACTGGCGCGCTCGAAGGTCATCGTGTCGTCTGCGTCGCCGTCGCGATTCACTCCGGGCCTCCGTCAGTGTGCAGAGGATCCGGACCCAGTTCCCTGCGCAGGCCCTGCAACGCACGCGCCACGTGCTTTTCCACGGTCTTTGCGGTGATGCCGCAATGCCGGGCGATCTGTGCGTAACTCATGCCGGTGACGCGGTTGAGCAGGTACACCTCGCGGGCGCGCTCGGGCAGCTTGAACAGCGCCTGCCGCAGCAGCGCGATCATCTGGCCGGATTCCGCCTGACGCAACGGGTCCGGCGAGGTGCTGGCCGGTTCATCGCTGCCGTCGCGCTCGGCAAGCGACAGATGCGGGCGTGCATGTGGCGAGCGGCCGCGGTCGGTCAGGCGGTTGCGGGCGATGCGATACAGCAGCAGGCGAAGCGTATGGCCATCATGCGTGCGGTAGCGGATCAGCCGTTCCATGCAGTCCTGGGCAATGTCCTCGGCATCGTCCGCGCCGACTCCGCGACCGCGCAGAAACGCACACAAAGGATCACGCTGCTCGCGCACGAAGGCGATGAAGGCGTCGGGGACATCATCGGAGGGGGCGGGCGTGTTGCGGCACACGGGAAGCGGAACGGACAGGGGTGAACCTCAGTCTGCAGGGATGAACGCTTCACCCCGTTTTACGCGAGCGCGATCCGCTGGGGAAGCCCATACGCGCACCCCCTCCACTGTGAATGAGTTCATTTTTCTTTGACGACGCGACTGGGGGAGTACTGCGTGCTGCTGCGTTCTGCTCTTGTACCGCGTGGTGCGGATGGAGAGAGCAAGCAATGAAGCGTTCGAAGTTGAGTATCGCCCTGGCCGGCCTGGCAGGGATGGCGAGCCTTGGCGCGATGGATGACGTCATGGCGATGAATTACCACGTGCAGGGCGACCGCGTGGTTCTCAGTGGCGGCGTCACCGTGGCCGATGTGGTGGCGCTGCCGGCGCTGCTCGCCAAGGCGCAGGCCGAAGGCCGGCCGATCCGTGAAGTCGTGCTGCGTACCTCCAATGGTGGCGCGCTGATCGCCGGCGAGTGGCTGCAGGCGGTGATCCGTACCAACAACCTGGACACCATCGTGTCCGGCAACTGCATCTCCTCCTGCTCCATCATGCAGTCCGGTGGTGTGCAGCGTTACCTGGCCGGCGATCTGCCGGTGGTGGATTCGGTGCAGATCCACGCCGCCAGCAGCGGTGGCAGGATCACCTACACGC
>JAEZCF010000143.1 GCA_023430045.1 Pseudomonadota bacterium
GGCCGGCTCGCGGACGTCATGCATCGCCTGGAGCCGGCCAGCGGCCGGCACTACCGCACTACCGGTACTACCGGCACGGCCGGCAACGGGATCGTCCCTGCGCTTGCCGCCGCTGGATGACGCGGCCGCCACGTTGCGGTCTGCTAAAATCGACGGTTCATGTCACGCACCTCCTATCCCGCTCCGCCGCTGCCACGTCCTGGACAGCTCCGCGCCTGGTGGCGCGCTCCCGCTTCGGCGACAGCGCTGGCGTGGTACATCGCCCGCGCGGCACAGTCGCACGACGGGCCGTTGCTGGTGGTCGCGCGCGACAACCATGGCGCGAACCAGATCGAAGCGGACCTGCACACCCTGCTGGGCAGTGCCGGCGATGTACCGATCGTGGCCTTCCCGGACTGGGAAACCCTGCCCTACGATGCCTTCAGCCCGCACCCGGACATCATTTCCCAGCGCCTGGCGGCGCTGCACGCCCTGCCCGCGCTCAAGCGCGGCATCGTCGTGGTGCCGGTGCAGACGCTGCTGCAGCAGTTGGCCCCGCTCAAGTACGTCATCGGCGGCAGCTTCGACCTGACGGTTGGGCAGCGACTGGATCTGGATGCGGAAAAGCGCCGCCTGGAATCGGCCGGCTACCGCAACGTGCCGCAGGTGATGGACCCGGGTGATTTCGCCGTGCGTGGCGGCCTGCTGGATGTCTATCCGATGGGTGCCGATGCGCCGCTGCGGGTGGAACTGCTGGACGAAGACATCGATTCGATCCGCGCCTTCGATCCGGAATCGCAGCGTTCGCTGGACAAGGTCGAGGCCGTGCACATGCTGCCCGGCCGCGAAGTGCCGCTGGACGATCTCAGCGTCTCGCGGGTGCTCGCTACGCTGCGCGAACGCTTCGACGTGGATACCCGCCGCAGCGCGCTGTACCAGGATCTCAAGGCCGGCATCGCACCGGCCGGCATCGAGTATTACCTGCCGCTGTTCTTCGACCAGACCGCGACCCTGCTCGATTACCTGCAGCCCAACGTACTGCCGGTGCTCGCGCCGAACGTGTTCGATGCTGCGGCCGCCTTCTGGGCGCAGACCCAGAACCGCTACGAACAGCGCCGCCATGACGTGGAGCGCCCGCTGCTGGCGCCGGAAGAGCTGTATGCCAGCCCCGAGCAACTGCGCGCCACGCTCAACGGCCTGGCCCGCGTTGAAGTCTGGCCGCCGGATCACGACCGCATCGGCGATGCACAGCCGCTGGGCGACCAGCCCCTGCCTCCGCTGCCGGTCGCCGCGCGCGATGCGCCGGCCGGGGAAGCGCTCAAATCCTTCATCGGGCATTACCCGGGCCGGGTGCTGATCGCCGCCGATTCCGCCGGCCGCCGCGAAGCGCTGCTGGAAGTGCTGCTCGCCGCGGAGCTGAAGCCGCCGGTGGTCGCCGACCTGCCCGGCTTCCTGGCCGATGACAGCGTGCGCTTCGGCATCACCGTGGCGCCGCTTGAAGACGGCTTCGCGCTGGAGAACCCGCCGATCGCGGTGCTCACCGAGCGCCAGCTGTTCCCGGAACGGGCCGGCCAGCAACGCCGCAGCCGCCGTGCCGGGCGTGAGCCGGAAGCCATCATCCGCGACCTAGGCGAGCTCAGCGAAGGCTCGCCGATCGTGCACGAAGACCACGGTGTTGGCCGCTACCGCGGACTGATCGTGCTCGATGCCGGCGGCATGCCGGGCGAGTTCCTGGAAATCGAATACGCCAAGGGCGACCGCCTATATGTGCCGGTCGCCCAGCTGCACCTGATCAGCCGCTACTCCGGCGCCTCGCCGGAAACCGCGCCGCTGCATTCGCTCGGTGGCGAGCAGTGGACCAAGGCCAAGCGCAAGGCGGCCGAGAAGGTCCGCGACGTCGCCGCCGAACTGCTGGAAATCCAGGCGCGCCGCCGTGCCCGTGCCGGCCTTGCGCTGCATGTGGACCGCGCGATGTACGAGCCGTTCGCGGCCGGGTTCCCGTTCGAGGAGACGCCCGACCAGCTGGCCGCGATCGACGCGACCCTGCGCGATCTGGCCAGCAGCCAGCCAATGGACCGTGTGGTCTGCGGCGACGTCGGCTTCGGCAAGACCGAGGTCGCGGTGCGCGCCGCGTTCGCCGCCGCCAGCGCCGGCAAGCAGGTCGCGGTGCTGGTGCCGACCACGCTGCTGGCCGAACAGCACTACCGCAACTTCCGCGATCGCTTTGCCGATTGGCCGCTCAAGGTGGAGGTGCTGTCGCGCTTCAAATCCACCAAGGAGATCAAGGCCGAACTGGAGAAGGTCGCGGCCGGCACCATCGATGTGATCGTCGGTACGCACCGGCTGCTGCAGCCGGACGTGAAGTTCAAGGATCTGGGCCTGGTCATCGTCGATGAAGAGCAGCGCTTCGGTGTGCGCCAGAAGGAAGCGCTCAAAGCGATGCGCGCCAACGTGCACCTGCTCACGCTGACCGCCACGCCGATCCCGCGCACGCTCAACATGGCCATGGCCGGGCTGCGCGATCTGTCCATCATCGCCACGCCGCCGCCGAACCGCCTGGCGGTCAAGACCTTCATCACCGCCTGGGACAACGCGCTGCTGCGCGAGGCGTTCCAGCGCGAGCTGGCCCGTGGTGGCCAGCTGTACTTCCTGCACAACGACGTGGAGAGCATCGGCCGCATGCAGCGCGAGCTGGCCGAGCTGGTGCCCGAGGCCCGCATCGGCATCGCGCACGGGCAGATGCCCGAGCGCGAGCTGGAGCGGGTGATGCTCGACTTCCAGAAGCAGCGCTTCAACGTGCTGCTGTCGACCACGATCATCGAATCGGGCATCGACATCCCCAACGCCAACACCATCATCATCAACCGTGCCGACCGCTTCGGCCTGGCCCAGCTGCATCAGCTGCGCGGTCGCGTCGGCCGTTCGCACCATCGCGCCTATGCCTATCTGGTGGTGCCGGATCGCCGCGCCATCACGCCCGATGCCGAAAAACGCCTGGAAGCCATTGCCTCGATGGACGAACTGGGCGCCGGCTTCACCCTGGCCACCCATGATCTGGAAATACGTGGCGCCGGCGAGCTGCTGGGCGAGGATCAGAGCGGGCAGATGGCCGAGGTGGGCTTCAGCCTGTACACCGAGCTGCTGGAACGCGCCGTGCGCAGCATCCGCCAGGGCAAGCTCCCGGACCTGGATGCAGGCGAGGAGGTACGTGGCGCGGATGTCGAGCTGCACGTACCTTCGCTGATTCCGGAGGATTACCTGCCGGACGTGCATACCCGCCTGACCTTGTACAAACGCATTTCCAGCGCACGTGACAGCGCCTCGCTGCGCGAGCTGCAGGTGGAGATGATCGATCGTTTCGGCCTGCTGCCGGATGCTGCAAAGCACCTGTTCGCCATTGCCGAACTGAAGCTGCAGGCCAACGCACTGGGCATCCGCAAGCTGGATCTCGGTGAGGCCGGCGGCCGCATCGTCTTCGAAGCGAGGCCGAACATCGACCCGATGGCGGTCATCCAGCTGATCCAGAAGCAATCGAACCTGTACAGCATGGACGGACCGGACAAGCTGCGCATCAAGCACCCGCTGCCACTGCCGGAAGACCGTTTCAACGCCGCGCGCGCCCTGCTGACCACGCTCGCGCCGGGCTGAGGCATTCCACTGGTGGGGAACAACCATTCCCCCTGGTGGGTGACGAACGTTCCGCTGGTGGGTGACGACCGTTGGTCGTCACGCTCCATTGCAAGGCCCTGTCACGCTGTGCGGCAAAGCACAGCCGGGCAGAGCCCGGCTCCAGCCTGGTCTGCACAGCCGGGCAGAGCCCGGCTCTACGTCAGATGGTTACCAGATCACCACGCGCTTGTCGTCGGCACGCACCATCGGCTGCCCTGCCTTGCACTCGAACGCCGCTGCGAACGATGGCATGTTCGACGGCGCACCGTTGGCACGGAAGTTCGCCGGTGCATGCGGATCGGTATTCAGACGCACGCGCAGCTCGCCATCGGTGAAGTTGCGGCGCCACACCGTGGCCCAGTTCATGAAGAACCGCTGGTCCTGGGTGTAGCCATCCACGTCCACGTTCTTCGCCGGGTCTTCCTTCAGCGCCATCTGCAGCGCGTCGTAAGCGACGGTCAGGCCGCCCAGGTCACCGATGTTCTCGCCCAGGGTCAGCTTGCCCTTGACGTTCACGCCTGGCAGCGACTCATAGCCATCGAACTGCGCGACCAGCTGGTCGGTGCGCTCGGTGAACGCCTTGCGGTCGGCGTCGGTCCACCAGTTGTCGAAGTTGCCGTTGGCGGCGAACTGGCTGCCCGAATCGTCGTAGCCGTGCATCATCTCGTGGCCGATGACCGCACCGATGCCACCATAGTTCAGCGCCGGATCGGCCTTGGCATCGAAGAACGGCGGCTGCAGGATGGCGGCCGGGAACACGATCTCGTTCTTGGTGGCGTTGTAGTACGCATTGACGGTCTGCGGGGTCATGCCCCACTCGGTCCTGTCCACCGGCTTGCCGATCTTGTCCAGCATGTAGCGGTAGTTGTACGCGCGTGCCGCCTGCATGTTGCCCAGGTAGCTGTCGCCGTTGGTCTGCAGCCCCGACCAGTCACGCCACTTGTCCGGATAACCGATCTTCGGGGTGAAGCTGGCCCACTTCTCCAGCGCCTTCTTGCGCGTGTCCTCGCCCATCCACTCCAGCTTCTCCAGGCGTGCCTTGAGCGCTTCGGACAGGTTTTCCACCAGATGCTGCATCTGTTCCTTGGATTCGGCCGGGAACACCGCGTCCACGTACAGCTGGCCCAGTGCTTCGCCCATGCCTCCGTTCACGGCGTCCAGCACGCGCTTCCAGCGCGGCTGCATTTCCTGCTGGCCACGCAGGGTCTTGCCGTAGAAGTCGAAGTTGGCCTTCTCGATGTTGCTGGCCAGATAAGGCGCGGCGTCATCGATGGCATGGAAGCGCAGGTAGGCCTGCCAGGTGCTGGCCGGCACATCGGCGAGCATCCTGTCCACTTCCTGGAAGAACTGCGGCTGGGCCAGCGAGAACTTCTGCGCAGCCGGTACCTTCAGCGTGTCGAACAGCGCGGTCCAGCTGAAATTCGGGGTCAGCCTGTCCGCATCGGCAGCGCTGAGCGGGTTGTAACGCTTGGACGGATCACGCATTTCAATGCGTGACATCGACGCCTTGGCCAGGCGCGTCTCGAAGTCCATCACCGCGCTGGCCTGCGCCTTCGCCTGGGCGGCATCGACGCCGGAAAGCGTCAGTACTTCGGTGATGTAGGCGACGTAGGCATCGCGGATCTTCGCCTGCGATGCATCGAAGTAATATCCCTTCTCTGGCAGGCCCAGGCCGCTCTGGCCAACATAGGCGATGACGTTGCCCGAATCCTTGTAATCGGCATTGGCGAACAGCGAGAACAGCACGCCCTTGCCTTCGGCCTGGCTGTCGCGCAGGTACTGGGTGATCGCGGCGGTATCGCCCAGGCCGGCGATCCTGTCCAGCTGCGGCTGCAGCGGAGCGAGGCCGGCAGCATCGATCTTCGCCTCGTCGTTGCCCGTCTTCCAGATGTCCCCGATCTTCGCATCCACTGAGCCGGCCTTGGCTTCACGGTCGGCCGCCTGCTGGACCAGCACGTGCTGCACTTCCAGCGAACGCTCGCGCAGGATCTCGAAGCTGCCCCAGGTGGTCTGGTCGCCCGGAACCGGATTGGCGCCCAGCCATTTCTGGTTGACGAAGGCGTTGAGGTCGGTACAGGCCTGGACGCTGGTGTCCAGGTCGGCGGTGTCGAGGGCGATCAGCGGGGTCTTGATCTGCGACTGATCGAACGCCGGCTTTGCGGCCTCCGCGGTGGCTTCTGGCGCGGTTTCAGTCTTGCCACAGGCGGCCAGCGACGCAGCGATGGCAACGGTCAGGCACAGCGGGGCCAGGGTGCGGAACTTCATGGGACTCTCCGGCAGGTAATCCCCGAGAGTAGCCCGGGGATTGCTGGCGGCGGACGGGCCAAAGGTCACAGGCCGCACGCCGGCACCGGCGCGCGGCTCTACTTCGCCTTGCCCTGGTTGGCCACGGCTTCGGCAGCCTTGCGCGCCGCTTCGGGATCGCCCAGATAACGATAGGACTGCACCGCCAGCGTGTCGTCCAGTTCGAAGAGCAGCGGGATGCCGGTCGGGATGTTGAGCTCGAGGATTTCCTCGCGCGACACGTTGTTGAGGTACTTGTACAGCGCGCGCAGCGAGTTGCCATGCGCGGTGACCAGCACGGTCTTTCCGTCCTTCAGCTGCGGCGCGATGGCATCGAACCAGTAAGGCAGCACGCGCTCCAGCGTGGTGGCCAGCGATTCGGTGCCAGGCAGCGCGTTGCGGTCAAGGGTGGAATAGCGGCGGTCGTGGACCGGATGCCCGGGATCCTCGATATCCATCGCCGGCGGCGGGATGTCGTAGGAACGGCGCCAGATCTTGACCTGGTCCTCGCCGTGCTTGGCGGCCGTCTCCGCCTTGTCCAGGCCCTGCAGGCCACCGTAATGACGCTCGTTGAGGCGCCAGCTCTTGCTGACTGGCAGCCAGTCCTGGTCCAGTTCGGCCAGCGCACCCTGCAGGGTGTGGATGGCGCGCTTCAGCACCGAGGTGTGGGCAACATCGAACTGCAGGCCTTCCTCGCGCATCAGGCGGCCAGCGGCGGCCGCTTCCTGGCGTCCCTTGTCGGTGAGTTCGACATCGACCCAGCCGGTGAAGCGGTTGTCCAGGTTCCACTGGCTCTGGCCGTGGCGCAACAGTACGAGTTTACGGGTCACTGCGGGGTCTCCAGCAAGGGAAAGGCAGGCCGCTAGTGTAGCGCCGCTGGCAGGGTCAGCGGTGCACGTGACCATGGTGGCCATGCCCGTCGGCGTGGTCATATGTCTTCGCCACCGCTCCCACCGCGCAGGCATCGCCACAATGGTCCGCTTCCACCTGCAGCGTCACGTGATCGATGCCATGCCGCTCATGCAGCTCGCCGGCCAGCTCGCGGCGCACGGCCTCGGCGTCGCTGCCGTCGGCCAGCACAATGTGCGCGCTCAATGCCGGCGTGCTGGATGCCAGCGCCCATACGTGCAGATCGTGCACGTCCATCACCGCAACATGCGCGCACAGGCTGGTGCGTACATCGTCCAGCACGATGCCCTTGGGCACGCCTTCCAGCAGCACGTTGACTGCTTCGCGCAGCAGCACCCATGTGCGTGGCAGTACCCACAGGCCGATCAGCACGGCCAGGATCGGATCGATCGCCTTCCAGCCGGTCCAGCGGATCAGCAGCGCGCCGATGATCACCGCCACCGAGCCCAGCATGTCCGCCCACACTTCCAGGTAGGCGCCCTTTACGTTGAGGCTCTCGCCACTGCCGGCCTTCAGCAGCCGCATGGCGACCAGGTTCACGCCCAGGCCGATCGCCGCGATCACCAGCATGCCGGTGGAGGCGATGTCCTGCGGCTGGCGGAATCGTTCGACGGCTTCCCAGAGAATGTAGGCGGCCACCACGAACAGCATGCCGCCGTTGAACAGCGCGCCCAGCGCTTCCAGGCGTGCGTAGCCATAGGTGCGTCGCGCATCGGGCGGGCGGCGGCTGAGACGCACGGCGACCAGGGCGATCATCAGCGCGAGCGTATCGGTGGCCATGTGCGCCGCGTCGGACAGCAGCGCCAGGCTGTTGGTGACGAACGCGCCGATGACTTCCACCAGCAGGAAGGTGGCGGTCAGGGCGAGCGCCCACCACAGGGGTTTTTCGTGGCGGATCTCGCTGGGCAGGTGGTCGTGGTCGTGGCCCATCGTGGGTCTCCTGTACGTTGCGTGCAGGCTACGCCGGAGCGCCGGGGGATACCATCACAGGCGTTATAACATCGCGGGTCCGCGCTGATGCCCCGGGCCGCGTGGAGCGGGGCCCTGCCCCGCTTCGCCCTGATTCGAGCAGCCGGGCAGAGCCCGGCTCCACGTGGGTTGTCAGAACCCTACGCGCATGCTGGCCCAATACGCGCGGCCAGGCTCGTTGTAGGTCGCCGCACCGGCAGCGCTGCTGACGCTTTCGCGGAACAGGCGCTTGTCGGCGATGTTGTTGACGCCCAAGCCGATGCTGACCTTTTCGGTGACCCTGTAGCGCGCGCTCAGGCCCCACACGTTGTAGGCGCCACGATCCTGCAGCACCAGCGCGCCGTCGCAGTCGATGGAAGCGCTCGGCGTGCACTTCGGATCATTGTTCATGTCGGCCGTGGCCGGCTCCTGCCTGCCATAGAACGTACCGGTCAGCAGCAGCGAAAGCTGTTCGGTGGCCTGCCAGTCCAGCATGGTGTTGATGGTGTACTTCGGAATCACCGACAGCGGCTGGCCCGTGGTCTTGTTCTCGTTCTCCACCATGTAGGTGAAGTTGGTGCTCCACTTCAGCACATCGCCACGCTCACCCAGCAGCGGCGCCACCAGGTTGCCTTCCAGCCCCTGCACCACCGCCTTCGGCGCGTTCTCCCAGCGGAAGACCCGGCCGGTTCCAAGAGTGGTCGTGCCCACCGGCACGTAACCCGCTTCGATCTTGTCCTTGTAATCGTTGTGGAAGTACGTCAGCGACGCCTGCCAACCACTCTGCGGCGCCCATTCCACGCCCAGCTCCTTGTTGATGCTGGTTTCCGCATCCAGGCCGGCATTGCCCTGGATGTAGCAACCGTCGCCAAGGCTCTGGTAGTTGTCGGGGCAGCCGTTGCCACGCGTGTAGTACAGGTAGTCCGGGTTGGACTGGTACAGGTTCGGCGCCTTGAACGCACGCGCGACGCCACCCTTGACCATCCAGGCGTCATTGATGCGGAACTGCGCGTTGAGGCTGGGGCTGGCGTTGTTGCCGAACTGGCTGTGGTGATCGAAGCGCAGTCCCGGGGTGATGATCCAGCGTTCGCCCAGGTAGACGTTGTCTTCCACGAACACCGCCGTGGTCTGCGCGTCGGACCTGCCGCGCGCGCGGTCGGGCGACAGCCCCGGAACCTCGCCGCCGTTGCTGCCGGACTGGCTCATCGAATAGGGATCGGTCAGCTCGCTGTCCAGGTATTCGAAGCCGAAGGTCCAGATGTTCTCGGCGCCACTGATGAGTGTCGGGAAGCTGATCTCACCGTCCAACTGGTGGTTGCGCAGCCGCGAGGTGGACCACGCGTCGGCGTTGCCGATGGTGCCTTCCGGGCCACCGGCCAGGCCTTCGTTCAGGCGTGTGTTGTTGGTGCCTTCCACCGACGCGGTAACCCGCGAAGTGACATCGCCCCAACGGCCGCGATGGGTGATGGCGCCGGTGGTGCGGTACATGCGGTTGGTCTCCGCGCCGTCTTCGGCAAGCGCCGTGGTCAGGTCCGTGCCGGTGCTGCTGACCGCGCGGTCGCCGGCGTAGATGTTGCCCTGTCGGCTGGTTCCACCTTCCAGTTCCAGCACCTGGTCGGCAGTGATGTCCCAGCGCAGCAGCGCGTTGACGTCCTTGTTCTTGACACCCTCACGGCCGGCCGGCGGCGTCACGCCGCTGGCGAAATCGCGGTTGAGGTCCAGCGAATCGGCATCGGTACGGTTGACGTTGCCGTACAGACGGAATGACAGGGCGTCGGTCATCGGGCCGCTCAGCTGGAAGCCGGCGCGCTCACTGCCCCCTTCTTCGCCGTGCTCCGGCACCAGGCCGTACAGGTCGAGCGCACCGGTAAGATCGCCGGTGGGACGCTTGGTGATGATGTTGACCACACCGCCGGATGCGCCGGAGCCATAGCGTGCCGCTGCCGGGCCGCGCAGCACCTCGATGCGTTCGATCATTTCCGCCGGCACCCAGTTGGTGTCGCCACGCGTGTTGCGTTCGCCGCTGCGGCCCATGCGCACGGCATCGCGGGAACCGACGCGCTTGCCATCGACAAGGATCAGCGTGTTCTCCGGTCCCATGCCGCGAAGGTCGATCTGGCGGTTGTTGCCGTACTGGCCAGAGGCGCTGTTGCCGGTGAGATTGACGCCCGGCATGGTGCGCAGCAGTTCGGAGATGTCGTTGGCGGGTGGGCGCCTGGCGATATCTTCGGCGGTGATGGTGGACGTGCCCAGCGCCTGGCGCGCGATCTGCTGCGCGGTCACATGGACGGTATCGATATCGGTGGCGTCGGCGGCCACGTCGGCGTGGGCGCTGGAAGCGGCACCGGCCAGCAGGACAGCCATCGCAAGCGCCAGCGGACGATGGGACGGGCGGGAAGCGGTCATGCCGACGCTGCTGCCGGCGAGGAAGGAGGAGTGCATGTCTGGACCTTTGTGAGGGTGCAATCAGCCACGCCTCTGGCAAAGGGCTCGAGGCGACGTTCGGGGGAGGTCGGCAGGCACCGCCGCGTATCCGCAGCGCTCTGCCGTGGATGTTATTTTTCCATAAATAAGAGTGATTCTCAATTGCGTAAACGCATTGCGAAGTGCGCGTGCTTGTGCGCAAGGGGCCGCCCGACCTCCAGGCACGGTGCCGCAGACCGGTTAGGATTCCGGGTCCGCTGTGCTTGCGCCCCCTTCCTGCCGCTGGTCGATCACCATGAAATCCACTTCTTTCCCTCTGCATCTGTCCAGCCTGCTGCTGCCGCTGCTGATGCTGGCCAGCACCGCTGCCCAGGCACGCGAAGTGCCCGCACCGGCCGCCCATGTGGACGCTGACGGCCCTTACCTGTTCCGCGACGGCGATGCCCTGCAGGCACGCTGGATATGCAACGACGAAGTCCGCAGCCGACGCATCCCGGCCATCGCGGGCGCGGCGGATGTCGCGCAGGAATGCGGCCATCCGCATCCGGTGCATGTCGTGCCGCCCGCTGTGCCGGCCACCGCAGTACTGCCGTCGGCAGCGCGCATCGCCGTGTTGTCCGACATCCACGGCCAGTACGACCTGCTGGTGCGCCTGCTGCGCGCGAACGGATTGATCGACGCACGGGACCAGTGGTCATACGGCACCGGCACACTGGTGGTGGCCGGGGACGTATTCGACCGTGGCCCGCGCGTGACCGAGGCGTTCTGGCTGCTGTACGGCCTGCAGCAACAGGCCGCTGCCGCCGGCGGCGCCGTTCATTTCGTACTCGGCAACCACGAAACCATGGTCCTCTATGACGACCTGCGCTACGTCAATCCGAAGTACCTGCGCAGCGCGCAGCTGCTGGGACGCAGCTATCCGCAGCTGTACGGCGTCGATTCGGTGATCGGCCAGTGGCTGCGTACCCGGCCGGTGCTGCTGCGCATCGGCGATACCCTGTTCCTGCACGGTGGCATCTCGCCGGAGGGGTTGCAGCTCGCCCTGCACCCGGAGCGTACCAATGCTGCCTACCAGGCGTCGCTGGGCACGCCACGCGAGCAGGTCAAGGCCGATATGGCCACCGCACCGCTGTATGACGGCAAGACCAGTCCGATCTGGTACCGCGGTTACTTCGATGGCCGCCTGGATACCGATGGCGTGCAGGCCGTGCTGGACGCGCTGGGCCTGCGGCGCATCGTGGTGGGCCACACCTCGATGCCGCACGTCAGCCGCTTCCATGGCGAACGCATCATCGCCGTGGACAGCAGCATCAAGAACGGCGAAAACGGCGAGATGCTGTTCATCGAAGGCGACACCCTCAGCCGCGGCCTGCTGGACGGCACCCGCACCACGCTGGCGGACGGAAAGATCGGTCTGGACGACTGAGGACGTCGCCGCAGCCTTGCGGTCAGGCGATTTCCAGCTTTATGCATGGTGGGACGTCAGATCTCCCTTACACAATCCCGGCATCACCACGCCGGAGAAAAAGCATGTCCATCAACCATGGCATCAACACGGGGGCATGCGCCGAGGCACCGGTGCCGCCAAGCGCGTGCAGCTTCGACGTCGAGGACTGGTATCGGCTCTCGCGCTGCTGGTTCCCGGTGATGGAGGCAGAACGGGTCACGAGCAGACCGATGCGCGCCATGCTGCTGGACCAGCCGCTGGTGCTGTACCGGATCGACGGAGCCATCGTGGTAGCGCGCGATGCCTGCCCTCATCGCGGCGTCCCGTTGAGCATGGGACACGCAGACGCCGAGGGTATCCGCTGCGCGTACCACGGCCTGCGTTTCGGCGCCGGTGGCCGCTGTACGGAAATACCCAGCCAGCCCGATCATCCCATTTCGGATCGCCTGCACCTGCGGGTATACCCCGCCATCGAACGCTATGGACTGGTCTGGACGTGCCTGTGGCCTGAAGCGGACAAGGCCCCCGACATTCCGCCGATGCCGCACTTCGACGACGCTGGCTTCCAGCAGGCCGTGTGCCCCTGCTATCCGATTGACTGCTTTGCCGGCCGGCAGATGGAGAGCTTCCTGGACGTGGCCCATTTTGCCTGGATCCATACCACTACCTTCGCCCGTGCGGAGGAACGCGAAGTGCCTGCCTACACCGTCTGCGCGACCACAAGCGGCTTCACCGCCGATTACTTCAGCACACTCACCAACTATCCATTGGAATCGGCAAGGCAGGCACCACCGGGATTCATCTGGCGACGCCAGTACGACGTTCACCTGCCCTTCGCCGCTAGCCTGATCCTGCATTTTCCGGACGGGGGGCGTGCAGTGATCCTGAACATCGCCACGCCGGTTTCGGCACGGCGTACACACCTGTTCGTTCCGGTTTCCCGCAATTTCGACACCGATCATCCAGCAGAGGAAATGCTGGCGTTCAATCTGCGTGTGTTCGACGAGGACAGGCCGCTGGCGGAAGCCCAACGCCCCCGCAACCTGCCACTGGACATACGCCAGGAAGCGCACATCCCCGCTGACCGCAGCTCGCTGGCCTACCGACGGGCCCTGGCGAAACAAGGCTATGGGAGGTTTTTCGAGGACTGACCCGCGTCTGCACCGCGACCATCATCTCGCGGGACGACGGCATCATTGCCGCAGTGTGCTGCACCGCGCGGCATACCGCTGCATCCGTCACGCAGGTCAGCCGTTTCCATGGCGGTGGCCGCGCGCGCCGTCCTGTTATCGCCCGGGACGCGAAGCACCTTAACCAGTCATATTGCCTTTCACTCGGCATTCAATGCCGGGCTCGCATCATCAAGCCATGCCGACCATCACAGGCGTCTTCGCCAGGTCCCTGTGCACACTGCCGTCGGCACCAACGGTTCGAGTCACCAGGAGAAAAGCCGTGCAGGCACCCCACGTGCAGGCAGTGCGCGACGCCCGGTGGAAGCAGTCCACCGGATTCACCCTGATCGAGATGATGATCGTGGTGGCGATCGTCGCCATTCTGGCTGCGATCGCCCTCCCCGCCTACCAGAACCATATTCTCCGTTCGAAGATCCGGCTTGCGCAGAGCGATCTGTTGGCTCTGTCAGCGGGCGTGGAGAATTACCGCCAGCGCACGCTTGCCTACCCGGCCACCGAAGCACAGGCGCAGCGCGGATGGATGCCTGCCTCGCGAAGCGCTGATTTTTCCTTCGTCTATTCCGCCGAAAACGGCGGATACCTGCTCACCGCGACCGCCGGCGAGCCGCTGGGCAAGGCCGCAGGCTGCGCACTCAGCCTGGATGCCGCGGGCCAGCGCCGCGTCGGCAGCCAGTGCGCTGCGGTCGGCATCACCGACTGGTAGGGCCATGACGTTGTACCGCCAACGCGGCGTCACCCTGATCGAGCTGATGATCGGGCTGGCGATCATGGCCTTGTTGCTGCTGGCCGCACTGCCCTTCGGTGCGCGGTGGGCACAGGGCAATCGCCAGATGCAGGCGCGCAGCCTGGTGTGGGAAGGGATGTCGCAGGCGCGTTCCATTGCCTTGCGCAATCCTGCCATGCAGCGCATCGGCACGCCTGCCGCGGTGTTGCGGATGCGTGCCGGCCAGTTGGAAGTCGTGGCGCCGGGCAACGACACACCGCTGTGGGCGGGCGTGCTGCGCAGCGACGTGCACCTGCGTTTTTCGGATCCTGCCGGCTTCAGCGACGCCGACGCGATGCAGGCCAGCAGCTTCCCGGTCTTCGACTGCGTGGGCTTCGACGCCCGTGGCATCCGACTGCCCGCTGCGGACGGATGCGCCGACGGCGCCCCGGCCATCGACCGTATCGCGGTCGGCCTTGCCAGCCAGGAGCCCCTGTATGTCGAACTTCTCTGAGTTGCATGCACCGCGCACGCCGCCGGTGAAGCAGCGTGGCGAGATGCTGCTGGAAGCGCTGGTGGCGGTGCTGGTGACCTCGATCATCGCCGCCGGGCTGGCGCATGTGCAGGCGCGCACGATGGCCAGCCAACGTGCAACCAAGCTGGAACGACTGGTGGTGGGCCAGCTGCGCGACCAGATGCAGACCGCTGGCGTGTCCCTGTGCGCTGCCGACACCCTTGCCCTGCCCTTGGCCGCAGACCTGGACCGCGAAGTGAACGTGGTATGCGGGCCGGTACCGACGCTGCAGGTGGGAATCGCTGGAACGGAACGCGAAGTGGATGCACCGCGCCGGGTCGATCTGTCGGTCGCCGCCGCGGATCTGCAGCCGGCCATTGGCCAGGACGGCAAGGCAGCCGCTCCGGACCTGCTGGTATCGAGCAACCAATGACTCCCGCCCGCCCCCTTCAGCAGGGTCAGAGCCTGATCGGCATGATGGTCGGGCTGGTCATCTCGCTGCTGACCATCGCCGCGATGCTGGTGCTCTACAAGTACATGATCGAGGTGTCCGGCAACGCGTCGCGCGCGGCACAGCGCGATGGCCAGGTGGCTTCGGCGCTGCTGGCGGCGCAGATCGACATGCAGCAGGCCGGCTATGGCGTGGACGAGAGCCAGCCCCTCGCCACTCGCCTGGCGGTCAGTGCCGACGGCACGCAGGTGGTATGGCGGTTCAAGCCGGAGCTCGACCAGCCCGACCAGTGCGCGGGCCTGCGCCTGCTGGACACCGCCAGCGGCACGCTCGCGCGTGGGCTCTATCGACTGCCTGCGACACCCTGCAGCACAGCCGCCGACGTTGCCTGGGACGACGCCCAGCTGCAGCCCCTGGCTACCGACATCGCGTTCTTCGAGCCGACGCTGAAGGACGGCACGGCATACGAAGGCGCTGAACGTGAGGTCGGTGCGTTGACGCTGCAACCCACGCCAGGCGAAGGCGGCTATCGTTTCCACGCCCTTGCCGCCGCGTGCCTGCCCTTCCAGCAGCAGTCGGAGGGTCTGGTCACGGGCCAGCGCATCATCCTGCGCCAATCGGTCCAGGACGTCCTGTTCTCGGTCTGCCTGCCCAACCTTGCCGCAGGGGCAGGCTCGTGAGCCGGCGCTGCACGCCGTTGCAGGGACGCCGCTCTTCGCAGCGCGGCATGGCCACGCTGTACATCGTGCTGGCCGTCGGCCTGGGCGTATCGGTGACAGTGGCCGCGTCGATGTATGCACTGCGCGGCGACCAGCAGCGGCAGATCACCACCCATTCGGTGACCTCGGCACAGGCTGCGGCCTGGCGCGGCGTTGAAGTGGTGCGGCGTTATCTGCTTGCGCTGGACCAGGACACGCTGGCGCAGTGGTCAGCCCCCGGGGGGCTGGCACTGCCCGCAACGATCAGCGGCCTGCAGCCGATTGGCATTGCCGATGGCAACGCGCGGATCACTGCGATCAGTGGCAGTGGCAGCAGTTTCCAGGCCACCGTGAGCATCACCGCGCTGGCCGGCACCGGATCGGCCACCACCAGCGCGACGGTGGAGGCGGTCTTTGACATCACCTCCGGCAGCGGCGGCAGCGGCGGCTCGCCCACATGCGCCGTGATCCCCGCCACGCCCATGGTCTTCAATGGCAACCTGACGATCACCGGCGGCTCATTGCAGGTGGGCAACGCCAAGGGCTTCGAACAGGTGGCAGTGGCGGGCAACATCGAGCAGAGCAGTTCCAGCACGGCGAAGATATCCGGCTGCGCCAAGGGCAACATCAGCCTGAGCGGCGGCGGCATCGTCAGTGGCGGACACCTGTATTCGCAGGGCGACATCCTGGTCAACGGCATGCAGAACCCGTCCAACACCACGTTGTGGGGACGCAACGTCACCGTCGGCCAGGGCGTGAGCGGCGGCGGCTACACGGCCATCAAGGGCGGCGGCTATGCGGCCGACGTGCTCTCCGGCGGCGCGCGGATCGGCACCACCGTGGTCGGTGGCCACCTGCTGCCGGCCACGATGAGCGGCGGCCTGCCCTGGCGCGTCGGCACCGTGGTACCCACCAACAGTGGTCGCATCGCCATCACCCTGACCGGCGGCGATGTCTACCTTCTCGATCTGTCCCAGGTTGTCATCGATCCGGCCAGCGGCATGGTCACCGGTGCAGCCGCCGCAGAGCACCTGGCAGGCACGGCCACCGATTCTCTTCCCGACCAGGTCACCTTCGCATCGCGCGACATCGAAGGGGGCAAGGTCAGTGTGGCCACGCTCGGCCAGGAGAACGGCGCGGTAGGGGTGAAGCTGTTCTGGGGCCATGCGGTGTCCGTCACCGGTTGGGGCGGACGCTACGAAACGCTCAACGCCAACGGCAATCTCGACATCGTCACCGGCCGCATCGGCCGGCTGGTGGGCGGCGGCGACCTGGTCGCCACGCAGGCCAGCCAGTGGTCGAACTTTCCGACCATCGACAGTGGCGACATCGCCGGCGTTCTGCGCTACGGCAATGGCCAGCAGGTGCCCGCCGACGCCCCCGCCGCGCCGCGCAACCTGCGTACGCGCCAGCAGGGAACCTCACCCGGCCTGCCCGGGGTTCCGTACTGCGATGCACGCCTGAACCGGCTGGACGTGGACACGTATCGCGACGCGGCGAACTACCTCTTCGAATGGGTCGACAACGCCCCCATGCTGACCATCCGCAACGTCCGCACCGCTGCCGGCAGGGCGCTGGATGGCAGCTACAACCTGGCCACCCAGGACGTCCGGCGCCTGCCCGGCGACGGCCAGCCCTTCCTGACCTGCAACTGGCAGCAGGCCGCCAATTCGGGCGCGCACTGCTTCCGCGACAAGCAGGCCGGCAATGCCTGGAGCGTGACCGGCCTGACCCACTTTCCACGTGGCGTGGCGTGGTTCGACAACGCACTGACGATCAACGGCATCCAGCTGGATGATGGCGACAACAACCGCAGCCTGATCAATACCCTGGTGGCCAAGGGGCCCATTTCATTGACCACCGGCAGTACCGACAAGCAGCTCACCGCGCCGAACTTCTCCACTCCGGCGCTGCTGTGCACGGGCGCGTTCCAGCCCACCAACCTCTGCGATACCAGCGGCGCGACGCCGCAGTTCGCCGAGTGGATCGACGGCCAGGGCACCCGTCGCCGTGGACTGCCGATCGGCAACATGGCACTGGTCACTGAAGGCACGGGGTCGTTTGGTGGCTGGAACATCCGCGGCAACGTCGTGCTGGGGCGCACACTGTCCAACAACGCCGACACCACGGTGATCACCGGCAGCCTGGCGGTGGGTGCCAACGAGCTCGGCGGCAGCACGACGGTCGGAGCCGGTGGCGCCCGCGTCGAGGTCCCGGAAAGCGAAGCGCAGCAGTATGTCCCCGGCCTGTGCGAAGCCCCGGCGCCCGGCCCCGGAGCGCCGGCCACGGTGAGCGTGCGCTGGAGCCGCTATCTATGAGGGATGGGCGACCGCACCGGCGGCCGCCCTCCCCCCTCAGAACCGCGTCTGCACGGTGAACATGACATTGCGCGGGTCGGCGTAGTACGTATTGAAGCCGCTGGCACCGTATTTGCGGAAATACACCTTGTCGAACACATTGTTGACGTTGACCTGCAGGCGCGTGGCGTCGGTGAGCTGGTAGCCGGCCATCAGGTTGTAGACCGCATAGCCGCCCTGCCGCGCGGTGACCGCACCGCTGCGGACGAACGAATTGCTCTGCGCCTGCACACCGCCGCCGATACGCACTCTGCTGAGCGTTCCCGGCAGGCGCCAGGTGGTGAACAGACGGAACAGGTGGCGTGGATCGATGGAGCGGATCGGCTGGCCGATGTTTGCCGCGCTGTTGTCGCGCAGGGTTTTGGTACGGGTATTCGTATAGCCGCCCATCAGCTGCCAGTCCGCCGTGATGTCGCCGGCCAGTTCAACCTCCCAGCCTTCGCTGCGGGTCTTGCCGTCGGCCACCTTGCACGGGCCGCTCGGATAGAACGGCAGGCACGGGTCCGGCGACGAAGCGTCGTCCATCGCACGCCCCACGTTGTCGATGCGGAACAGCGACACCGCGCCGTTCAGGCGGCCACCGAAGAATTCGCCCTTGATGCCGGCTTCGTAATCCTGGCCGGTGATCGGCTTGACCAGGTTGCCATCGGCCGCGTACGCGCTCTGGGGTACGAAGATCTCACTGAAGCTGGCATAGGCGCTGAAGCTGGGTGCGAAGTCATAGACCACGCCGGCATACGGCGTGACTTCATGGTCCACGCTGTAGTTGCTGCCGGGATTGCTGGGCACCTTGTAATCCCACCAGTTGGCGCGCGCGCCGACCAGCACCGTCAGTGGGTCGGTGATCGACAGGCGGGCCAACGCGAACGCACCTTCCTGGCGGGTGGCGTTGTCGATTCCGCCGTAATACGTGGCACCACTGAAATCGAACGGCTCGGGATAGCTGGTGTAGGGATTCCAGTCCCGGATGTCCACGCCCAGCTGCGGAGCGATGTTGAACCAGCCGGAGGAGTTGTCGGTCCGCACGTTGCGGCCTTCCACGCCCACGGTGAGGTGATGGCGACGGCCAAACAGTTCGAACGGACCATCGGCCGCCAGGTTGACTGCGTTCTGGTGGCTGTAGGCATCGACGTAATACGCCGTGGAGACATCGGCGATATAGGGATTGGTTTCGCCGCGCGGCCGCGAGAACGAGGTCTGCTTGAAGGGATCGCTGTAGCCGAAACGGGTGTGTTCGCCACTCAGGCGCACGTTCCAGTCATTGCCGAAGCGATGTTCAAGCGACAGGAACACCTGCTGGTTGTAGCGGTCCCACGTGTTCCAGTCCGCACCCAGGTAGGTGCTGCGCGGCAGGTGCAGGGACAGGCCGTCATAGCCGGCGGGCAGACCACCCCATGAGCCGGTGGCGAACAGATCCGCCTGCTGCAGGCTGGCCGTCAGCATCGTCGATTCGCCCAGGTCGGCTTCGATGACACCATATACCGTGCGCTTCTCTTCCTTGCGTCCCTTCTGGAAGAAATCCTTTTCGTCATACGCCGCGACCAGCCGGCCGCGTACCGTGCCCGCCTTGTTCAGTGCGCCGGACACATCCGCTTCGGCACGGCGCCGATCCCAGCTTCCCAGTGTCAGCGATGCCGAGCCCTGGAATGCCGTCGTCGGGCGCTTGCGCACCAGGTTCACCGTGGCCGATGGATTACCGGCACCGCGCAGCAGCCCCGCGGCGCCTCGCAGTATCTCAACGCGGTCCAGCACCGCCGTATCGGGCTGGATGAACTGCGAACCGCCCTGGTCGATGGACAGCCCGTCGATCTGCAGTGCATCGATACCGAAACCACGCGAGAAATAAGTGACGCGCTCGCTGTCGACATAGTCCACAGTGACGCCGGGCGTGTTCTGCAGCACATCGTGCAGATCCGGCAGCATGCGATCTTCCAGCAGCTGGCGGGAAATGATGGTCACCGGCTGCGGCGTCTGCCGCACGCTCTGCGTACCCTTGAACAACGTCGACGCCGACCCGCCATAGGTGCCGGAACCTTCCGTGCCGGCACCACGCCGCGCATGCACGTTCAACGTGTCCAGCTCGGTGGCACGCTGGCGCTCGGCCGGCGCCGGCGTCTGGGCCGATGCGGTGGTGGTGGACAGCAGAGCCAGCAGCATCGCGGCGACGAGCGTGGCCGGCGGCGGGCATGCATTGATGGCACTCCCGTAACGGGAGAAGGAAGAGAGCGGCATGGGCATGGGGGATTTCCTGACGATGAAGTCGAGCCCGCTGCCACCGATGTCGCAAAAACACATGGGCGAAACGAGCAAAGATGCGAATGTGTCGCAATTGCCACTAATTATGCTTTCTCGTTAAAAATAGATCAACACGGCATGTGCCTTGCGTAAATCGGCGCGCGCCAGCCATGGGGCATCGGAGGCTGTGTTGCTGCATCTGCTGCGTGCGATCGTTGGAGGCTTCCCTGGCAGCCGGCGTTGTAGGCTGGGCTGACCGTTACATGCAGGGAACTTCGATGGATTTTGGCAGCGACAACCAGTCAGGCGTCTCCCCCCGCATCCTGCAGGCGATGCTGGATGCCTGCTCCGCTACGGCGGGCTCATATGGCACCGATCCCTGGACGCGCGAAGCAGAAGCCGCCGTGGCACGCGTCTTCGGCTGCGAGCCCCAGGTCTTCTTCGTTGCCACCGGGACGGCGGCGAACTGCCTGGCGCTCTCCGCGCTGGTGCCGGCGTGGGGAGCGATCTTCTGTCATCGGCAGGCGCACATCGCGACCGACGAATCCACGGCGCCGGAATTCTTCACCGGCGGCGCGCGGCTGGTCACGGTGGCGACGGACCCTGGAAAGATCACACCGGATGCGCTGCTCACGACACTGAAGCGGCTGCCTGACGCCCCGCCCCACAGCGTTCGCCCCGCCGCGTTGAGCCTCACCCAGGCCACCGAAAATGGCCTGGTCTACACACCGGACGAGCTGCGCGACCTGACCGACATCGCACATGCCCATGGAATGCACGTGCACATGGACGGCGCCCGCTTCGCCAATGCGGTCGCTGCGCTGGGCTGCACGCCCGCCGAACTCAGCAGCGCGGCCGGTATCGATGTGCTGACCTTGGGAGCCTCCAAGAACGGGGCGCTGGCCGCAGAGGCCGTGGTGTTCTTCACTACCGCGCTGGCCGCGGATTTTCCCATGCGCCGCAAGCGCGCCGGTCAGCTGGTATCCAAGGGTCGGCTGTTCGGCGCGCAGTTCAATGCCTGGCTGCAGGACGACCACTGGCTGGAACTGGCAGCGCAGGCCAACGCAGGCGCCCGGGAACTGGCTGCTGCCCTGCGCAGCCATCCGGCAATACGCCTCGCGTGGCCGGTCCAGGCCAACGAGGTGTTCGTGGTGATGCCCCGCGCATTGCTGGAGCGCCTGCATGGCGCCGGCGTGCAGTGCTATGACTGGTATCTGGACAGCCTGCCGGCGGACATGCCCTTGGCGGCGGATGAGGTGCCGGTGCGGTTTGTCACCGCGTGGTCAACGACCCGCGAGGATGTCTCTGCTTTGCAGGCACTGCTGCAAGGCTGATCGTCAGCTGCCGGGCGGCGCAGCCCGTGGCCTGGGTTTTCAGGCCACGGGCGGTCCACCGCCGCTCCGCGATGTGCCCGCCCGGCCGCGTGGAGGGCGCCCTTGCATCGCACCAGCCACACGCCTGGGGCACATCGCCCCCCGCTCACTCACGAGCGGGGGTGGCGCAACTGCTCGATCAGACGCGCGGCGGTGGCGGCCGACGAGCCAGGATTCTGACCGGTGACCAGCAGCCCATCACTGACGACGTAAGATGCCCAGTCCGGACCCCTGGTGTAGAGGCCGCCGAGCGACTTGAGTTCATCCTCCACCAGAAACGGAACCACATCGGTGAGTTCCACGCCGTCTTCCTCGGTATTGCTGAATCCGGTGACCTGTCTGCCCTCCACCAGCGGGCGACCTTGCGGCGTCATCACATGTCGAAGCGCGCCCGGCGCATGACAGACCAGTGCGACGGGCTTGTTGGCCGCCAGGAAGGCCTCGATCAGCGCAACCGAATGACGGTCTTCGGCCAGATCCCACAACGGGCCGTGGCCGCCTGGGTAGAACACCGCATCGAAATCGGCCTGTGACACGCTGTCCAGACGTACCGTGGCCGCCAACTGCGCCGTGGCTTCCGCATCGGCTTCAAAACGGCGGGTTTCGTCGGTCTGGAATGCCGGTTCATTGCTCTTCGGATCCAGCGGCGGCTGTCCGCCCTTGGGTGATGCCAGCACGATCCTGGCCCCGGCATGCTTGAACGCGAAATACGGTGCCGCCAGTTCCTCAAGCCAGAAGCCGGTACGACGCCCGGTATCGCCAAGCTGGTCATGCGAGGTCAGGACAATCAGGATATTCATGCTTGCTCCAGAGGTTAATAATAGACCGGTCGTCTAGCGCCGGCTGTCGAAAAAGCGCTCCTTGCGGAAACGCGGTGGTTTCCCCTTTCGGTCAGGGGGAAAGGTGCAGCAGCTTTCGGGTGTGAGCCAATGCCATGCCGAATGGCTGGGGATCACGGACGATCTTCACCATGACGCTGGCCCCCAGCCACAGTTGATACAGGCTCTGGGCGACCTCGGCAGGCGACCCGTCGATGGACAAGGATCCTTCCGCCACCCCGGCCTGGATGGCACGCGCCAACCGCGCGGTGATGCCGGCCGTTCCCCGCTTGAGTGCCAGCCGCATGGGGTCGGAGAGGTCGGCCACTTCGGCCGCCAGCTTGACCGCCAGGCATTTGCCCTGGCAGTCGTGGAAGGACTGGGTGTCCTGCCAGTTCTGCCAATAGCGCATCAGACGGCCGGCCATGTCCTGTCCCGATGTTGCCAGTATCGCGTCCAGTTCCTGCAGGTAGTCCTCGAAGTAGCTGTCCAGCAGCGCCTCGCCGAACGCATCCTTGGAGGCGAAGTAATGGTAGAACGACCCTTTCGGTACCCCCGAGGCGGACAGCACTTCATTGATTCCCACAGCGGAAAAGCCTTTTGCGGCCATGATGCGCTGGCCCTGAGCGAGAATGCCCTGGCGCACGGGGTTGCTGTCGGAGGCGGTGGAGGTGACCATAGCGCTACCCTACCACTGATTAGACCGGTCGTCTACCGGCGTGGCGCGCCCCGTGCCTTCGCGCCCTCCTCAGGTGACCCGCGTCGCCTCCTGCCGGTCACACGCCCAGCCGGTGGCGCAGGTAATGCTCCACGTCCACCGTTTCAATGCCGTTGCGGGCGTTGAAGGTGCTGGACGCGTCCCACCACATGCCATCGCCTGATGCGAACGCGGCGCGGTAACGGGTCATCACGTCGGTGGGCGCACGCGCGAGATCGGCCCGCAGTTGGTCCAGGGTCATGAGCGTCCTCTGGAACGTCTGCCCCGTAACCCGCTCAATGACGTCGGCCAGTTCTCCATAGGAAAGGGTATCGCCGGCGACAAACACGACTTCGTTGGCGATCCGCGGCTGCGCCAGCAGAATTTCCGTGGTGAGCCTGCCGATGTCTTCCGGTGTGGTGACCGTGACTTTCGTCTCCCATGTGCCCAGTCCATGGATTGTCCTCGCCGCCAGGTCCACCACGTCGAATGCCGGCTCGAACAGGAAGCTGGTGAACATGCCGGTGGAAACGATTACCCACTCGGTCCGCTGCTGGGCGCGCAGCAGTTGCCGCACGTCGTACTGCTCATCGAATACGGGCTGGCCGCTGCCGCGACCCACCACGTCGTAGTCGACGCCGAACTGCCACGGAAAGTAGCGCTCGACATCGGCGTTCAGGGCCGCCTGCGTGACCCTGAGCTGCGTGCCAGGCCCGGCCACGAAGCCGGTGCAGTTGATCACTGTCCGATAGCGCTCGAACAGTCCCTCCAGCGCGCTGGACTCGCCGGCCAGATCGAAGCCGATGACCTCCACGCCAAGATGCTGCAGCGCCTCGACCGTGCGCACGGCCTGCGGATCGAAGCTGGAAAGAGTGCCTGGCGATACCACGACCGTGATTGTACGGGAGGGAGAGGAGACACGCGGCGCCAGCGCACGCAGCACGGCCATGCCGAGCTGACCCGCGCCGAGCACCAGCAGATCGCGACGACCTGGTTGTTCATGGGACATGATGGTTATTTCCTGATTTCGAACTGAAGAGAAGACCCCGCGATTGCGCGGCAGGCCGGGCATCCGGCGCCAGACCGCACGTTTCACCGGTTTATCCAGGTGATTACCGGCATCTGCAACGCATCATAGGGCGTTCAAAAGAGTGAAAAAGCGCACATCCTCGACTTCACCATTTGAACTTCTGCAATACTGATGGCATGCGATCTTCTCGCGGAGCGTCCCGGCATGGGACGGAGCCGCTTGCCGCTCCCCTTTACTTACACGTACCGCAGGCCCACCCGATGGATCGGCTGCAAGCCATGGAAACATTCGTGCGGGTAGTCGAGGCAGGCAGCTTCCGGCAGGCCGCTGACACGCTGCATGTATTGCCGTCCACGGTGACGCGGAACATCAAGGATCTTGAATCGCATCTGGGCATCCGGCTGTTGAACCGCACCACCCGCGCGGTGAGCGCCACGGATGCCGGGCTGCGCTACTACGACCGCTGCAAGGCGATCCTGCGCGACGTGCATGAGGCCGAGGCGCTGGCCACCCAGCGCGCGGCAGCGCTGCGCGGCACGCTGCGGATCGGCACCACCGCTTCGCTGGCCCGCCATTGCCTCATTCCTGCCGTCCCGGCCTTCGCACGTCGGCATCCACAGATCGATCTGGAAATGCATCTGTCGGATGCCACCGTGGATATTGTCCAGCAGGGCCTTGACTGTGTGATACGGACGGGGGCACTTCAGAGCTCGCAGCTGGTGGCCCGGCGCATCGGCGGCTTTCACTGGATTATCTGCGGCGCACCCGGCTATCTGTCGCGCCACGGCGTGCCAACGAGCCTGCAGATGCTCGCACAGCACGTCGCTGTCGGTTATATGGGCGGGGGCACAGCGCGCGTGGCCGACTGGACGTTCCGTGTTGGGGGGAGCGACCTGACCATCGCCCTGAAGCAAGGAATCTGCGTCAACGATACCGAGGCTTACGTGGAAGCCGGTATCGCCGGCCTGGGCCTGATCAGGGCAGCGAGCTACATGGTGCGCGAGCATCTGGCGGCAGGCAGACTGATACGCGTGCTGGAGAACGCTCCTTCGGCGCAGGAACCCGTTTCACTGCTGTACCCGCACAGCCGGCATCTTTCCCCGGTCGCCCGTGCCTTCATTGACTGGAGCAGCGCGCTTGTCTCCGAGACGTCAAGCGGATGGTGATCCGGCCGCCCATAAGATCGGTCGTAGTGCCAGAGAGAAGTGGCCCACGCACGGATGGCATCACGCGGTTGACGGCCGACGCCGGCGGGCGCGCACCGCACGCCGTGGCACTGTCACACACTTATGGAACGTGGAAGCCTACAGCCGCCCGCACGGACCAGGCGGCTATCGACTGAACCGACAACGTGTCGCCGCCTCAGCGGTACTCACGCTCGCAGCGCCGCTCGACCACGCGGTCACCATTTTTCTCCTGCTGACGGCCCTGGATGTTGCGGCCTGCGGCACCGCCGGCCACGGCACCGGCCACAGTGGCCAGCTTCTTGCCGTTGCCGCCGCCGACCTGGTTGCCCAGCAGGCCACCGACCACCGCACCCGTGGCGGTACCGGCGACGCGGTTGGAATCCTTGCTGTTGCGCTGCACTTCCACATTCCGGCATACCACGCGGCTGCCATCATCGAACCGGCGGCCTTCATCGCGGGGGCCATAGCTCTGCGCCGCTGCGCCCGCCGAAGCGGCCAACAGGGCACCCAGGCAAAGCAGATGAGTGGTCTTTTTCATGCTGGACTCCTTGCACGTCGAGTACGTGTGGCAAGTGTTCCGCGAGGCCTGCCAACCGCCGGTGAAATTCCGTGCACGGCGCGTCAACATGTTCAAGGCGGCTGCAAAGCGGTTCAGGTAAGAAGAGCGCGAAGCGCGATGGCCAGGCGCGCTGTCATCGCAGCGTCTGCCTTTACATCGTGCATGACACACTCCAGCACATGAAAAAGCGCACTCCTCCCCATCCGCCTGCCGCGCCACACGCCGCCGATGCCTTCATCCGCGTGCGCGGTGCCCGCGAACACAATCTGAAAGACGTCAACGTCGACATCCCGCGCGACGCACTGGTGGTGTTCTCAGGCGTGTCGGGCTCGGGGAAATCCTCGCTCGCCTTCGGCACGTTGTATGCCGAGGCGCAGCGGCGCTATCTGGAATCGGTGGCGCCCTACGCGCGACGCCTCATCGACCAGGCCGGCGTGCCGGATGTCGATTCCATCGAAGGCCTGCCGCCTGCCGTTGCTCTGCAGCAGCAGCGCGGCACGGCCAGCGTACGTTCCTCGGTCGGCAGTGTGACCACGCTGTCCAGCCTGCTGCGCATGCTGTACTCGCGTGCCGGCCACTACCCCGCCAGACAGCCGATGCTGCATGCGGAGGACTTTTCGCCGAACACCACGCAGGGGGCGTGTCCCACCTGCCATGGGCTCGGCCATGTGTATGAGGTCACCGAAGCCTCGATGGTCCCCGATCCGTCGCTGACGATCCGCGAGCGCGCCATTGCCGCCTGGCCACCTGCCTGGCACGGGCAGAACCTGCGCGACATCCTGGTGACGCTGGGGCATGACGTGGATGTTCCCTGGCGCGACCTGCCGAAGAAGACCCGCGACTGGATCCTGTTCACCGAGGAGCAGCCGGTCGTGCCCGTCTATCCCGGATTCACTCCCGCCGAAACCCGTCAGGCGCTCAAGCGCAGGACCGAGCCGGCCTACATGGGCACCTTCAGCGGTGCGCGGCGTTACGTCCTGCATACGTTCGCCACCACGCAGAGTGCGTTGATGAAAAAGCGCGTGGCGCGCTACATGCTTGGCACCGTGTGCGCCACCTGTGGCGGGCGGCGGCTCAAGCGTGAGTCGCTGTCGGTGACGTTCGCCGGGCGGGATATCGGCTCGCTCTCGCAGCTGCCGCTGGATGCGATGGCGGAGATTCTGCGACCGGCCGCCGAAGGCCGCTTTGCCCCGCCCGGCAATGCGGACCGTGCGACGCTCAGCCGCTCGCAGTCTGCCAAGGCGACCGCCCGACGCATCGCGGCCGGTGGCCCGACACACGCCGGCAGCCACGACGTACGACGCACGCCGGTGCTTTCGGAAGAAAAACGTATCGCGGCGCAACGCCTGGCCCAGAACCTGGTGGAGCGCATCGGTACGCTGCAGGCATTGGGCCTGGGCTACCTGGCGATGGACCGGGCGACGCCAACCCTGTCCCCGGGGGAGCTGCAGCGACTGCGGCTTGCCACCCAGATCCGTTCCAACCTGTTCGGGGTGGTGTACGTGCTGGACGAGCCCACCGCGGGCCTGCACCCGGCCGACAGCGAGGCACTGCACGATGCACTGCACGCCCTGCGGCAGGCGGGCAACAGTGTGTTCGTCGTCGAGCACGACCTGGAGATGATGCGTCGCGCCGACTGGCTGGTGGACGTCGGCCCGGACGCCGGCCAGCATGGCGGCCGCGTGCTGCATAGCGGCCCCCCGGCCGCGCTGGCCGGGGTTCGTGACTCACATACGGCACGTTATCTGTTCGACCGCGATCCGCTCGCCCGCCGGCCGCCGCGTCCGGCAAGCGGCTGGCTGGAGCTTTCCGGAATCAGCCGCAACAACCTTGACGCCCTTTCAGCCCGTTTTCCGCTGGGAATGCTCACCGCCGTCACCGGGGTCTCCGGATCGGGCAAGTCGAGCCTGGTGAGCCAGGCGCTGGTGGAACTTCTTGGCCTGCACCTCGGGCATGAGCCGGAACCGGCAGAGAGCGAAGACGATGCCGGCGTGGCGCTGTTCACCCCCATCACCGGTCATATCGCGGCGGGTGCGGAGGGCATCCGCCGTCTGGTGAACGTCGACCAGAAGCCGATCGGACGCACGCCGCGCTCCAATCTCGCCACGTATACCGGCTTGTTCGATCACGTACGCCGGCTGTTCGCGGCTACGAAACAGGCAAAAGCGCGCCGATACGACGCCGGCCGTTTCTCGTTCAACGTCGCCAAGGGCCGCTGCGAAACCTGTGACGGTGAAGGATCCACCCATGTCGAACTGCTGTTCATGCCCGGCGTCCACGCCCCCTGCCCCACCTGTCATGGCGCCCGCTTCAACGCCAGGACGCTGGAAGTGCATTACAACGGTAAAAACATCGCAGAGGTACTGCAGATGACCGTGGACGACGCGCTGGCCTTTTTCGCCGACGAAACCGCGGTTCACAGGCCACTGGCCCTGCTGCAGGCGATCGGGCTCGGCTATCTGCGCCTGGGCCAGCCCGCGACCGAACTCTCCGGCGGCGAAGCGCAGCGCATCAAGCTGGCCAGCGAACTGCAGCGCGCGCAACGCGGCCATACCCTGTATGTGCTGGATGAGCCCACCACCGGCCTGCATGCAGCAGACGTGGACAAGCTGATGCACCAGCTGCATGGCCTGGTGGACGCGGGCAATACCGTCATCGCGGTGGAGCACGACATGCGCGTGGTCGCCGATGCGGACTGGGTGATCGACATGGGCCCGGGCGCCGGCGAGCGCGGCGGACGCATCGTCGCGGAGGGGACACCGGCGGACGTGGCATCATGCCGGCACAGCGTCACCGCACGCTACCTTGCCGCCGCGCTTGGCTGATTCCCGTACTGGCCGGCGTCGCCCGATCCCGCCCTGGAGACCCGCATGCCGCTCATGCTGACCATCGACGGTGCCGCCATCGTCGATATCCCGTCACTGTATGCGGAACTCAACCGGGTGTTCATGGAGAACGTGGACTGGACGCTCGGCGAGAGCCTGGATGCACTGGATGACATGCTGTACGGCGGCTACGGCACGCTGCACGGACATCAGCGTGCCGTGGTCGTGTGGCGCGACGCGCAGGCCAGCCGTGCCGCGCTGGGCACGGCCGCCACACGCCAGTGGCTGCTGCACAAACTGCAGCAGCCCGGCACCTTCAACACCGCGCTGATCGCCAGGCAGCTCGATGCCCTGGCCGACGGCACCGGACCCACCTACTTCGAACTGATCGAGCAGGTATTCGCCGACCACCCCGACATCGAGCTGCGCTACGCGTAGGCAGGATCAGGCGGCGAAGTCGAGCACCACGCGACCTTCGATCTGGCCCTTGTGCATGCGCGTGAACACATCGTTGATGTTTTCAAGGCGATCGGTGTGCACCGTGGCCGCGACCTTGCCCTGCTCGGCGAATTCCAGCGATTCCTGCAGGTCCAGGCGGCTGCCGACAATGGAACCGCGCACCGTCACGCCGTTGAGCACCATGCCGAAGATATCGAGCGGGAACTCACCGGGCGGCAGCCCATTGAGCGATACCGTGCCGCCGCGACGGACCATGCCCACCGCCTGCTCGAAGGCCTTGGGAGATACCGCGGTCACCAGCGCGCCATGCGCGCCGCCGATTTCCTTCTTCAGGAAGGCCACCGGGTCGACGTTGCGCGCATTGACCGTCACGCTCGCGCCCAGACGCGTGGCCAGCGCCAGCTTCGAGTCGTCAACGTCCACGGCGGCGACATTCAGGCCCATCGCCTTGGCATACTGCACCGCCATGTGTCCCAGCCCGCCGATGCCGGAGATCACCACCCAGTTGCCGGGGCGGGTATCGGTCATCTTCAGACCCTTGTAGACGGTCACGCCGGCACACAGGACCGGGGCGATCTCCACGAAGCCGATGTTCTTCGGCAGGTGGCCGACATAGTCGGCATTGGCCAACGCATATTCGGCGAAGCCACCGTTGACCGAATAGCCGCTGTTCTGCTGCGCTTCGCACAGCGTTTCCCAGCCGCCCAGACAATGCTCGCAGTGCCCGCAGGCCGAATACAGCCAGGGAATGCCGACCCGGTCGCCTTCCTTGATGTGCTTGACGCCCTCGCCGACCGCCACCACGTGGCCAACCCCTTCGTGGCCGGGAATGAAAGGCGGATTCGGCTTGACCGGCCAGTCGCCTTCCACCGCGTGCAGGTCGGTATGGCAGACGCCGCAGGCCTCGATCTTGACCAGGATGTCGCCCGCGGCGGGACGCGGGACCACGACTTCCTCGATCACCAATGGCTTGCCGAATTCACGGACAACAGCCGCTTTCATGGTTCTGTTCATTGTGTTTCCTCAGGCAGGGAGACGAAATGGCGTGCGCTGGATACCGCTCAGAACGCGCCGTCGATATCGGTCACGGCGATCAGCTTGTGATTGACGAATTCCTTGATGCCCAGCCCCACCAGCTCACGTCCATACCCCGAACGGCGCACACCACCGAACGGCAGGTCCGCCGCCACGCCGGTGGGATGGTTGATGTAGACCATGCCGGTGGAGATCTGCTTCGCCACCTCGGTACCGTGAGCGATGTCGCGGGTGAATACCGAACCGCCGAGCCCGAACGGGCTGTCGTTGGCGATGCGGATCGCGTCCGCCTCGTCGCGGGCGCGGATCACCTGCGATACGGGACCGAAGAACTCCCAGCGATATGCCGGATTGTCCTCGGCCATGCTCAGCAGGACCGGCTGGAAGAAGGCACCGCTGTCCGGAACCTCGGCACCGATGACCTCGACGCTGGCACCATGCGCCACGGCCTCGGCCAGCTGGGCCTTCAGGTCATCCACCGCGCCCTGCGAGGACAGCGGTGCCAGGGTGGTGGCCGGGTCTGCCGGATCGCCGGCCTTGAGCTCGGCAACACCCTGCCGATACTTTGCCAGGAAGGCGTCATACACCTCGTCCACCACGATGATCCGCTTGGACGAGCAGCACACCTGGCCGGCATTCCAGTGCCGACCGATCACCGCCCAGCGGGCCGCCTTGTCCAGGTCCGCATCGGCCAGCACCACGAAGGCATCAGCACCACCCAGCTCCATCGTGGACTTCTTCAGCGCGTTGCCGGCCTGTGCGGCAACCACGGCGCCGGCGCCTTCCGAGCCGGTCAGCGCAACGCCCTGCACGCGCGGATCCTCGATGATCGCCTTGACCTGCGCACGGTTGGCATAGAGGTTGGTGAAGCCACCCTCCGGCAACCCCGCCTCGCGAAACAGCGCCTCGAACGTTGCCGCGCACTGCGGCACGTTGGACGCATGCTTGAGAATCAGCACATTGCCTGCGGCCAGCTGCGGCGCGGCAATGCGCACGATCTGGTAGTACGGGAAATTCCAGGGCTCGATCGCCAGCAGGATTCCCTGCGGTTCGTGCTCCACCCAGGCCTCGGTATAGGACGGATGCTTGCTCGGCAGCTTTTCCGGCGCCAGCAGGGTGGCGGCGTTGTCCACGTAGTATTCCAGGATCTGCGCCGACAGCTCCACTTCGGCTTCCGCTTCGGCGCGCACCTTGCCCATTTCCAGCGTCAGCAACGCAGCGTAGTCGGCCTGCCGCTCGCGCAGCAGCGCGGCGGCCCGGCGCAGCACCTGGGTGCGTTCATCGAAGCCTGCATTCTTCCAGCGCTCGAAGGCCGACTGCGCGCGGTCAAGGGTCTGCGCCACCTCGGCATCGGTGGCGTCGGGGAAGGTCTTCACGACCTGGCCGGTGTACGGATTGGTAGTAGCGTATGCCATGGTTCCTGCTCCGTTACATGTGTGTTGGGGGGGGGAGAAAAGCGTCCTGTGCCGTGCAGCCGGCTCAGGCGGAAAGATCCTTGATGGCCTGCACCATCTGCGTCAGCACGGCCTGCGCATCGCCATAGACCATGTCGCAGTTGTCGCGGTAGAACAGCAGGTTCTCCACGCCGGCATAGCCCTTGCCCTGGCCGCGTTTGATGACATAGGCCTGATGCGCCTGGTCGACATCCAGGATCGGCATGCCGTAGATCGGCGAGCTCTTGTCGGTGCGCGCCGCCGGGTTGACCACGTCGTTGGCGCCGATCACCAGCGCGACATCGGTGCTGGCGAAGCTGTCGTTGATGTCTTCCATGTCGAAGATCAGGTCATACGGCACACCCGCTTCGGCAAGCAGCACGTTCATGTGCCCGGGCATGCGACCGGCGACCGGATGGATCGCGAACTTGACATCGACATCGGCGGCCTGCAGCAGCTTGACCAGCTCATACAGCCGGGCCTGTGCCTGCGCCACCGCCAGGCCGTAGCCGGGCACGATGATCACGCTTGAGGCATAGCGCATGCTGACCGCCGCGTCGCCGGGTTCCACCGAGGTCATCCGTCCGGCCACTTCGCCGGTGCTGGCCTGCGCGCTTTCGCCGAAGTTGGAGAACAGCACGTTCGCCAGCGAACGGTTCATCGCCTTGGCCATCATGAACGTCAACAACGTGCCGGCCGAACCCACCACCATGCCGGCGATCATCAGCGCCGGATTCTGCAGCGCGAATCCTTCAAGGGCGACGGCCAGGCCGGTGAACGCGTTGTAGAGCGAGATCACCACTGGCATGTCGGCACCGCCAATCGGCAGTGTCATCAGAATGCCGAACGCCAGCGCGGCCGCGAAGAACAGCACCGGCCACAGGACCGGCAGCGAAGGCGAGGCCACCAGCATGACACCAAGCACGAGCGCGGCAGCGAATACCAGCCCATTGACGATGCGCTGGCCCGGGAAGCGCCATGCATTGTTGATGCGACCGTCCAGCTTGGCCCAGGCAACCACCGAGCCGGACAGCGAGATCGAGCCGATCAACGCACCCAGCACCGTCATCGCAAGGTGCAGTCCACCACCGCCGTGGCCGCTGCGCAGCAGTTCCACCGCGGCCAGCGCAGCCGCCGAACCACCGCCCATGCCGTTGTACAGAGCGACCATCTGCGGCATGCCAGTGACCGCGACCTTGCGGCCGCTGCGCCAGGCCAGGATGCCTCCCAGCGCCAGTGCCAGGATCGCCAGGCCGAGATTGGTGGGCAGGTGCGGACGTGCCGCTGCATCGACGTCGGCCAGGTAGCCGAAGCTGGCCACCACCGCCACCAGCATGCCGATACCGGCCAGCACGATGCCGCGCGTCGCGGTCACCGGCGAGGACATCCGCTTGAGGCCAAGCACGAACAGCATCGCGGCGACGAAACCGCTCAATGCGACCAGCAGCGCAACCATCAGGCACCTTCCTTGCCGGCATCGGCGGCTTTCTTCTCGCTGGGCTTGAACATCGCCAGCATGCGTTCGGTCACGACGTAGCCGCCGGCAGCGTTGCCGGCACCCAGCGCCACGCCCAGGAAACCCACCACCTGGCCGGTCACGCTGGTGGCGTTGAACAGGGCATGCAGCGCGCCGACCACGACGATGCCGTGGATGAAGTTTGAACCGGACATCAGCGGCGTATGCAGGATGGAGGGCACCTTGCCGATCACCTCGTAACCGGTGAACGCGGCGAGCATCAGGATATACAGAGCAACCAGCCAGCTCATGGCGAGCAACGTGGACTCCATCTCAGGCCTCCTTTTCCAGCAACGCGGCGGCGGCCGCAGGAATGATGCGACCGTCGTGCGACAGCAGCGTGCCGGCCACCACCTCATCGGCCATGTCCGGTGCCAGCGCGCCGTCCTTGACGACCAGGCCCAGCAGCGCCAGCAGGTTCCGGCAGTAGAGCTCACTGGAATGCTGCGGCAGCTGGGAAGGCACATTGAACGGCGCCAGGACAGTCGCCGGGCCGAGCTTCACCTCGCCGCCCAGCACTGCATCCTCGCAGTTGCCGCCACTGTCGGCCGCCAGATCGACGATCACCGATCCCGGCTTCATGGCTTCGATCTGCGCCCGGTCAATGAGCCGCGGCGCGCGCCGTCCAGGCACATTGGCCGTGGTGATGATGATGTCCGCCTGCTGGATGTGCCGGGTCAGCACTTCGCGGGCCTGGGCCTGTTCGGCAGTGGTCAGTTCACGCGCATAGCCACCTTCGCCCTGCGCGTCGATACCGGTATCGACGAACTTCGCGCCGACCGACTGCGCCTGTTCGCGCGTCTCCGGCCGCACGTCATAGCCTTCCGTCACCGCACCCAGCCGGCGTGCGGTGGCCAGTGCCTGCAGGCCGGCCACGCCAAGGCCCATCACCAGCACGCGGCCTGCCCGCAGCGATCCGACCGCAGTGGTCATCATCGGCAGGATGCGCGGCAGCCGCGTGGCGCCTATCAATGGGGCGACATAGCCGGCAAGCGCCGCCTGGCTGGACAATACGTCCATCGCCTGGGCGCGGCTGATGCGCGGCACCGATTCCAGTGCGAAGCAGGAAATCTTCCGGTCGCGCAGCACCGGCAGCAGTTCCGGCACCTTGTGCGGATACACCAGGCACAGCAGCCATGCGCCCGGCTTCATGGCGGCCACCACCTCCAACGCAGGCGGCTGTACCGCGAACACGATGTCGGCGGCCGCCACGAGCTGTGCGGCATCGTCCACGAACTCCACATCCGCATAGTCGCTGTCGCGGAACTCCGCGCGTTCGCCGGCGCCACGCTGGAGCGCTACGCGCAATCCCAGTTTGACGAACCGGGGCACCTGCGCCGGCACCATCGCCACCCGACGCTCGTCGGGCGCCGTTTCTTTCAGTACTGCCAGACTGATGGGCATCCTTCCATCTCCATGAGCAAAGGTTTCGCCTACCGGGGCAGAATGAACCCTTCAGATGGCGTCGTCATTGCGCTGGATCAAATGGGCCGTTCCACCGATCGCACGGTGGCCGCCGCCGCGCCCCGGATCGCCCATGGCGGGCGGGGCTGTCGACCGGCGTGCCACCGGCTTGATTTCATCGGCAACTTTCCGGACGGGGAGGCTGTGGATCGCTTACATTCAACGACTGGCCCCCGCCTGTAACGCAACGGTAATGACCGCTACCGAAGACCTTCTCCACGTGGTCGTGCTGGAAGACGACCAGATGCTGCGCGAGCGCGTGCTGCTGCCAAGGTTGGCGGACTATGGATTCAAACCGGTGGGCATGGAGACGGCTGCCCAGTTGTTCGCAGCCATTGCCCTGCGGGTACCGGATATCGTGGTGCTGGATGTCGGCCTGCCGGACAGTGACGGCTACGAAGTCACCCGTCGGCTGCGCCTTCTGCATCCCGGCCTCGGCATCGTGCTGCTCACCGCACGTGGCGAAACGCCCGATCGCGTGCGCGGGCTGAGCCAGGGCGCCGATGCCTACCTGTCCAAGCCGGTGGAGATGGACCTGCTTGCCGCTACGCTGCACAGCCTGGCCCGGCGCATGCGTGGCCAGCTCCCATCGGCCGTACCCGGCTGGCACCTGGAAGCGAACGGATGGAATCTGGTGACGCCGGCCGGCGACAGCATCGCGCTGACCAAGGCCGAGAGGCGCTTCCTGGCCCGTCTCACCGCCACCGCCGGCGAGGCCGTTTCACGCGACGAACTGATGGCCGCCCTGTCCAGCAACGTCCATGATTTCGATCCGCACCGGCTGGAGACCCTGGTCTATCGGCTGCGTCGCAAGGTGGAACTGGGCAGTGGTGCGCCGCTACCGCTGGCCGCCGTGCATGGCGAGGGCTACGTGCTCACCGCCTTCGCCTGACAGCGCGGAGGTGCCGGGCGGGCTGGCTTCCCGTCGCGGCAGGCGCAGGTGCAGCGTCGTCCCTTGCCCGGGCGTGCTCTCGATATCGATGACGCCATGGGCGGTGCGCATCAGCCCATGGATGACCGCCAGGCCCAGACCGGTGCCCTGCCCGGCCGGCTTGGTGCTGAAAAAAGGCTCGAACGCCTGCGCCAGCACCTGATCGCTCATGCCCACACCGTTGTCGCGCAGGCGCAGATCCACCGATGCCCCGTCAGCCGACAGCGATGCCGCCACTTCGAACACACCGCCATCGGGCATGGCATCGCGTGCATTGGACGCGATGTTGAGCAGCATGAGATCGAACTGGTCCCGGTCCAGGAACACCGGCAACGGCACATTGGCACAGTCCAGCTTCAGCCGTACCTGGGGGCCGAAACTCTGCCGCAGCATGGGCATGAGTTCGGTCACCGCGACCCCTGCATCGAAATGCTCCGGGCGCGATACATCCGGGCGCGCGAAGCTGAGCAGCCGCCGGGTCAGCGACATGCCACGCCGGGCGGCGGCCTCGACCCCCTCCAGCGCGAACGCCAACGCGCGCGCGTTCTCGATGCTGCTGTAGTCCGGGTCGTTAAGGCGATGACGCTCGGAGGCAAAGCCGGTCATCAGATTGAGGATGTTGTCGAAGTCGTGCGCGACGCCGCTGGCCAGCCGGCCGGTGGCCTCCAGTTTCTGCGACTGCACCAGCTGCGCCTGGGTACGCTTGCGTTCGGCAACTTCCTCCTGCAGTCGCTGCCCGCGCAGATCCGATTCAACCAGGCTGCGGCGCAGCGCGGTGATGCACAGGTCGATCACCATCGTCACCACCAGGTAGCTCATCGCGAAGGACAGCAGCAGCGACAGCACCTGGCCATGCGGCCCCAGCCGCACCGTGCCACCGGCGATTTCGTTGAACGCGCCCGCCGCCGACACCAGCAGCAGCAGGCCGAACACCGTCCACAGCGCGCGCCGCCCCAGGAACAGGCCGCTGACCACCAGGCACAGCATCTGCGTGGTCTGGTCGCGCAGCAGGCCGAAATGCCAGGTAGCCATCGCCATCGTCGCCAGCATCGAAGCGCTGAACAGCACCACCGCGGGGCGGAACCGGCCGCGTCGTATGAGGGCAACCAGAACGAAACCGAACAGTGCCGCGCCGTTGTCGACCAGCATCACCCACAGGGTGCCGTCGCTGACCATGCTCATGGAGGAATGAAGCCACCAGTTCAAGGGCACGCTGATACCCAGGAACAGCAGCAGTGCCTGCATGGCGACGGCATTGCGGCGCTCGACCGCATCGATGATCGGCACACGTTGCAACCACTGGGAAAGGCGATCGAGCATGGCGGCTGGGCACCTGTCTGGCAAATCGGTGAGAAGTGGTGAGGTAGCGCGAATAAGTGAGCGTGACAAGTCCCGCAGGCGACGTCTAGTGTCGGTTTGCACCTTGTCGCAGCCCAGAGGGGACGCTGGCCCGACACGCTGCCTCCGTTACATCTCCCGACCGGGATCGCGCGCGATCGTCTGGCGAACGCGCCGCATCCACTGGCTTTCCGTCTCGCTTACCGGATGACTTCGATGACCCGCACGCGTACCCGCACGCTCCGTCCTTCTCCCGGCGCTTCGGCGCAGCTTGCCGATCGGCCGCTGCGGCCGATGGCACTGGCCGTGATCGCCTCCCTGGCGCTGGGCGGCGCCCCCGCATGGGCGCAGCAGGCGGTGCCCGTACAGTCACCGGCCAGCGTGGAAACCGAGGCCCCGGCCACCTCGCAGGTGGACGACCAGGACGAGGATGAAACGAGCCCGTCGCCCTCACTGATGCTGGTGGCAGCAGCGGGTGATGGACTGTACGGCACCGTGCTGGGCGACAACGCACAGGCCAGCGGCGACTACGGCGTGGCCGCCGGTTACGGCGCCTCGGCCTCCGGCACCAGCAGCACGGTGGTAGGCGGCCAGGCCGAACAGTTCAACGTGAGCTCGCTGGTACCGGGCCCACTGCTTGACGAGAACGGCGATCCGATCGTGGCCACCGCCTCGGCCAGCGGCGACTACGCTGCTGCGTATGGCGCAGGCAGCCAGGCCTCCGGCGATTTCAGCACCGCACTGGGCACCAATGCCTTCGCTGGCGGCGCCAACAGTACCGCCGTGGGCGCCGGCGCGAAGGCGGCCGACCGCGCAGTGGCGGTCGGCGACTATGCGGAAGCGCTTGGCGCCAACAGCGTCGCGATCGGCGGCTCGTTTCCGACCGAACTGATCCTGATCACGCCCGACGGAGACGTCGTGCTGGATATCACCACCCCGACCACCGCCAGCGGCGACCACGCCATCGCCATCGGCTCCGGCGCCTATGCGGTGAATGACTACGGCGTCTCCCTCGGCGTCACCGCGAACTCCGGCATCCAGGCCGTCGCCATCGGCGTCGCGGCACAGGGCAGCGGCACCAATTCGGTATCGATCGGCACCCAGTCCAATTCCTGGGGAGACGATTCGCTGTCGCTGGGAACCGCCTCGCTCGCACTCGGCGCACGCTCGATCGCACTGGGTCTGGAATCCATCGCACTCACGGACCAGTCCGTGGCGATCGGCAACAATGCCTTCGTTGAAGGCGAACGCAGCGTAGCCATCGGCCAGGGCTCCTATGCCGGCCGGGATGACGTGGTCTCCGTCGGCGACGTCGAATACGGGATCACCCGCCAGATCACCAACGTGGCAGCGGGCACCGAAGACAACGACGCCGTCAACGTCGCACAGCTGCAGGAAGCGACCGGATCCACACGTTTCTTCGCCGGCACCGGACGTGCCGAGGACGGCGAGAGTGCAGGCGCCTATGCCAGCGGCGAGGAAGCCACCGCAGCAGGTGAATCCGCCTCAGCGGTGGGCAGCGGCGCAGCGGCGTTCGGTGCCGGTGCCGTGGCCTACGCTGACGCCGCCACCGCCATCGGCTACAACGCCCTGGCGATCGCGGACAACGCAGTGGCCCTGGGCACCAACGCCACCGCAGCCAACTTCCACACCATCGCAATCGGCAGCAGCAGCTACGCTGAAGGGGACCAGAGCATCGCCTTCGGTCTGGAGGCCCAGGCCTTCTCACCGGCATCGATGGCGATCGGCGCGTTCACCTATGCCGATGGCCTGTGGGCCACGGCGTTCGGCTACAACTCCACGGCCATCGGCGAGCAGGCGCATGCGCTTGGCGTTGGTGCCAAGGCGCAGGGATACAGCACCACGGCCGTGGGCGGTGTCGCCTATGCCAACGGCGACGGTGCCACCGGCGTGGGCAACAACTCCCGCGCCGACGGCCTGTACGCCACGTCGCTCGGCGCCAACAGTTTCGCAACCGGCAACCATGCCGTGGCGCTCGGCAACGGCAGCTATGCCAACCGTGAAGCCTCCATCGCCAGCGGCATGCTCGCCACCGCCGATGGCATCGGCAGCATCGCCATCGGCCAGTTCGCCAAGATCGGCGGACAGCGCCCGTCCACGCCCGACCCGGTGGATCCGGACGACCCGGGCGAGTGCTGGATCTGCGGTCCGGCCACAGCGGCCGTCAACTGGCCCGAAGATGCGGACTACGCCATCGCCATCGGCAACACCGCCCAGGCCTTCGGCACCGGCGGCCTGGCTCTGGGCTACAGCAGCCTGAATCTGGGCGACAACAGTGTTGCGCTGGGCTCGGGCTCGCTGGCGGACCGCGACAACAGCGTGTCCATCGGCGCCGGCTCCGCGTGGACCGACCACAATGGCCTGTCCCATGAGGCGTTCAACCGCCAGCTCACCAATGTCGCGGCGGGTACGGAAGACACCGACGCGGTCAATCTTTCCCAGCTCCGCGAGGTCGAGGCGGGTCTGGGCCAGGTGGTCGGCAATGCGGTGGCCTACGACACCAGCGAACGCCAGCGCGTGACCTTCAGCGGCAGCGGCGGCACCGTGCTCGCGAACGTGGGTGACGGCCGCATCGCCGCCGGCAGCAGCGAGGCGATCACCGGTGGACAGCTGCATGCCACCCAGCAGTCGATCGCCACGCTGCTCGGCGGTGGCAGCCGCGTTGATGCGTCAGGGGCCCTTGGCGGCACGCGCTTCACCATCGGCGGCACTGCCTACGAGACGGTCGGCGGAGCCTTCAACGCCCTGGATGCGGCATTCGGCAAGCTGACCACCCGGGTGGACGCACTGGAAGGAAAGGTCGGCGACGGCCCTACCCCGGGTCTGGTGGTGGGCGGCGATACGCCCGCCACGGTGGCCGACGGTACCAACGGGGTCGCGGTCGGCGACGGCGCACACAGCGGCGGACAGAATGGCGTTGCCGTCGGTGGCAGCGCCCATGCGGCCGGCCCGAACGATACAGCCGTCGGTGGCAACGCGCGGGTGGAGGCGGACGGCAGCACGGCGGTCGGCGCCAACAGCAACATCGCGGCAGCTGCCACCAACGCGGTGGCGGTCGGCGAAAGCAGCAGCGTCAGCGCCGCCTCGGGTACCGCGCTCGGACAGGGTGCGTCGGTCACCGCCGACAATGCCGTCGCACTCGGCAGGGGCTCGGTGGCTGATCGCGCCGACACCGTTTCGGTGGGCTCGGCGGGCAACACGCGCCAGGTGACCCACGTCGCAGCCGGAACCCAGGCAACCGACGCCGCCAACGTCGGCCAGATGCAGGACGGCGATGCGCAGACGCTGGCTGCCGCCAATACCTACACCAACGCCAGCGCGGCAACCACGCTGACCTCCGCCAAGGCATACACCGACACCGCCCTGTCGGCATGGGACGAAAAACTGGTCGGCTACCAGCGCGACGTGGACCGTCGCTTCCGCGACCAGGACCGGCGCATCGACCGCATGGCGGCCATGAGCGGCGCCTACGCGGGCATGGCGATGAATACCGCAGGCCTCTCCGGCGTCAACCGCATCGGTGTCGGCGTCGGCGCGCAGGGCGGTGAAAGTGCTCTGGCGATCGGCTACCAGCGCGCCATCGGCAACCGCGCCAGCGTCTCCTTCGGCGGTGCCACCTCCGGCAGCGATACCAGCGTGACCGCAGGCGCCGGCTTCAGCTGGTAAGTCCCCCCGCCATGGCCGCGCTGCTGCCGGCCATGGCTCTCTCCCTTCCGAGATCCCGAGATGACCAAGACCCTTATCGCTGCCGCCGTCACCGCGGTACTGAGCACCACGCTGGTCGTCGCCGCCAGCGACGCTGCCACGCCCCGCAAGATCATCCGCCCGCTGCCGGCTGCCGCCACCACCGCCCGCAACGAAGCCCCGAGCCGCATCATCGTGCGCTACCGCACCCTGTCAGGTGCCGATTCCACGGGCCGCATGCGGGTCATGACCTCCGCAGTGGCGCGCAGCGGCCTGGCCACACCACCGGCTGCTGCGCGTGCGACGTCGGCGCCAGTGAGTGCACGCCGCCTGCGCACGCTGGCCAGTGGCGGTGAACTGTTCGCGCTGTCGCGCGGCCTGGCGACCGCCGAGACCACCCGGCTGCTGCGGGAAATCGCCGCCGATCCCGCCGTGGCCTCCGTCGACATCGACCGCATGATGCAACCCGTACGCGACCTGGTACGTCCGGGCGTCGCCGCCCCGCTGGCAAAAGCCGCAGCCGTGCCCACACCGGATGACGAGTTCTACGCGCGCTACCAGTGGCATCTGCACGACTCCAAGGGTGCGATCAATGTTCCCGAAGCCTGGAACCGCAGCACCGGCAAGGGCGTGGTGGTGGCCGTGCTGGACACCGGCATCCTGCCCGATCACCCGGATTTCGCCGGCAACGTACTGAAGGGCTATGACTTCATCACCGACGCGTTTGTCTCAAGGCGCGCGGACGACAAACGTGCCGCCGGCGCGCTGGACCGGGGCGACTGGACCACCACCAACGGCTGCGGCAGCGGCACCCCGGCGATACCGTCGAGCTGGCACGGAACGCACACGGCAGGCACGGTCGCCGAGGCCACCCACAATGGCATCGGCGGCGCGGGCGTGGCCTATGAGGCGAAGATCCTGCCGGTGCGCGTGCTGGGACAATGTGGCGGCTACGATTCGGATATCGCGGACGCGATCGTCTGGGCGTCCGGCGGAAGCGTGACCGGCGTACCGGCCAACGCCAACCCCGCCGAAGTCATCAACCTGAGCCTCGGCGGCCAGGGCGCCTGCTCCGACGACACCCAGATGGCCATCAACGGTGCGGTGGCACGCGGCACCACCGTGGTGGTGGCTGCCGGCAACAGCAACATGGATGCGAGGAACTTCACACCGGCCAACTGCAACAACGTGGTGGTAGTCGGCGCAGGTCGCATCAACGGTGGCCGCGCCGGCTATTCCAACTATGGCCCTATCGTGGATATCGCGGGACCGGGCGGCGGCGGCGACCAGGACCCGGGCAACGACGGCTGGGACGGCTACGTGCTGCAGACCGGCTACAGCGGTGCCACCACACCCACGTCCGGTGAGTACGTCTATGCGGGCCTGGCGGGTACCTCGATGGCGGCGCCACACGTTGCCGGCATCGTGGCGCTGGTACAGGCCGGGCTGGCCGCACAGCAGCGCGACCCGCTGACGCCCGCCGCCGTCGAAACGCTGCTCAAGAACACGGCCCGCGCGTTCCCGGTCGCCATTCCTGCCACTACGCCGATCGGCGCAGGCATCGCCGATGCCAACGCCGCGACGGCCAAGGCGCTGGCAGTACCCTGCGTACCCAGCGATACCGTGGAATGCGGGCCCGAGGCCACACCGCTGGCAATGAACGTGGCGCTCGCCAACCAGGGTTCGACAGGTGCGGGCACGCTCTACAGCATCGAGGTCACCACCGGCGCGCCACTCACGCTGATGACCTTTGGTGGCATCGGTGATGCGTCGCTGTACGTACGCCGCGGGGATGTGCCGGATGCAGCGCACTACGACGCCAGGTCGCAACGCACCGGCAATACCGAGAACATCCGCATCACCGCGCCACAGCCAGGCATCTATTATGTATGGCTGGCCGGTACCTACAGCGGTGTCACGGTCGCGCGCCCGCCGGAGTGCG
>JAEZCF010000010.1 GCA_023430045.1 Pseudomonadota bacterium
GCCCCCACCCGGCCAACCCACGAAACGCAGGGCGCCAGCCACGAGGGGCTCAGCCGTTCGCCGGTACAATGACCGCCATGAACAACACCCCCCAGGATTCCAGCCTCGGTCGCGAGGTCAGCTACCCGTCGCAGTACGATCCCGGCCTGCTGTTTCCCATCCCCCGCGCGGCCGCCCGTGCCGAGATCGGCCTCGAGGACAACGCGCTGCCGTTTGTCGGCCATGATCGTTGGCATGCCTTCGAACTGGGCTGGCTGGATCTGCGCGGCAAACCGCAGGTCGCCGTGGCCACGGTGCAGGTGCCCTGTACCTCGCCCCATCTGGTGGAATCCAAGTCGTTCAAGCTGTACCTGAACTCACTCAACAGCACCCGCTTCCCGGATGCCGAGGCGCTGCGTGCGCGCATCGTGGCCGATCTTTCCGCGTGCGCCGGCGCGCCGGTACCGGTGGCCTTCGGCCTGCCTGCGCTGTGCGAGACACCGCAGGGTGAGTCCATCGATGGACTTGACGTGGATATCGATTGTTACGGCCCGCCGCGCCCGGCGTTCCTGTCGGCCGATGCATCGCATGTCGTCGAAGAAACGCTGGTTTCGGCTTTGCTTAAATCCAACTGCCCGGTAACCGGACAACCGGACTGGGCCACGCTCAGCGTGCGCTACCGTGGACCACGGATCGACCGCGCCGGACTGCTGCGCTACCTGGTGAGTTACCGCGAACATGCGGAATTCCACGAACAATGCGTGGAGCGGATCTTCAGCGAGATCAGCCAGCAGTGTTCGCCGCAGTGGCTGGAAGTGGAAGCGCGTTATACCCGCCGCGGTGGCCTGGACATCAACCCGTGGCGGGCAAGCCCGGGCATCCACGCACCGGCAGCCATCCAGCGCGAACTGCGACAGTAACTGCCGCGCGACTGCCGGCCGGCGGCGGGCAGGGATCGAATCCCGACCGCCACAGCGACGGCTTCACGCCAAAACCATCCCCATTTAACAAGTCGTGTGACACCGTGCGATCCACGAAGTCACAAAGACGGGAGCGGATGGATGAGCACGGACAAGAAGGCCGATTTTTCCGGCGTGACCAGCAGCGTTGACAGCACGGCGGCGCAGCAGCCCAAGGCTGATTTTTCCGGCGTGAGCGCCAGCGTGGACAGTACGGCGGAGGTCGTCGAGCAGACCTACACGGTCGAGAAGGGCGATACGTTGTCGCGAATCGCCAAGCAGCATCTGGGCGACGCCAACGCCTGGAAGAAGATTTTCGAAGCCAACCGCGATGTGCTGGATGACCCGGACAAGATCCAGCCCGGCCAGGTTCTCAAGCTGCCTTCGAAGACTACCGGCGCCTGAGCGCCATCCATTTCATCCCTTGGGAGGACACCCGAATGATCAAGACTACTCCGCTGCAGAATGCCGTACTGGTCGCCCTGCTGGGCAGCGCCGCGCTGGTCGGCTGCAAGAAGAATGATGCCGACGTCAACAGCACCGCCCCGGCGGCGACTGAAGCTCCGGCGGCAACCGAAGCGCCGGCACCGATGACCGGCACCGCTCCGCCGATGGATCACGCAACGGGCGCAGTGAACGTTTCGTCCGTTACCGTCGGCAAGACCGCCGCAGCGGACAAGTCGGTGGCCAACACCGCGTTGTTCGCACCGCGCGACGACATCATCGTGTCGGTGCGTACCGACGGTTCGGCCAACAACGCCAATGTCGGCGCCAAGCTGACCTTCCAGGACGGTCAGGTGGCTGGCGAGCAGAGCGCTGCGCTGAACACCTCCGGCACGGAAACCACCAACATCACCTTCAAGAATGCGAACGGCTGGCCGGCCGGCAAGTATCGCGCCGAGGTGATGGTTGACGGCAGGACCGCCGGCACCCCGCAGGAGTTCGAAGTCCGCTGACCGAGCGCTGCCGACTCTCTCCCGGCAGCAGGCTCACGAGGGACGCAGCTGGAAGGCTGCGTCCCTTTTTTGTGCGCGCAGCGACAGAAGACAGGCCAGCCACTGTACAGCGGCGTATGGCATGCCTTTGCCCCTGGCCCGTGAAAGCGTGACAATGCAGGGGTTTCGCTGCCGTGCGTCACGTCCGATGACACGGCGCGGAAAGGGTTCGTCCCTCGTGGTGCGGATCCGGCGTTGCGGCTGCCATCGGCCCGCGTCGGCCCGGCCTTCCTGATATCCGCTACAGAGTCCAAGCCCCTCATGTCCAATACGCCCAAGATCCTCTACACGCTGACCGATGAAGCGCCGTTCCTGGCCACGCAGTCGCTGCTGCCCGTGGTGAGCGCGTTCACCGCCACCGCAGGCATCGCGGTGGAAACCCGCGACATCTCGCTGTCCGGCCGCATCCTGTCGCAGTTCCCGCACCTGTTGAAGGACGACCAGAAGGTCAACGACGACCTGGCCGAACTCGGCCAGCTGGCGACCACCCCGGACGCCAACATCATCAAGCTGCCGAATATCTCCGCGTCGGTGCCGCAGCTGAAGGCGGCGATCAAGGAACTGCAGGGCCTGGGTTACGCACTGCCGGATTATCCGGAGAACCCCGCCGACGATGGGCAGCGCGACATCAAGGCGCGCTACGACAAGGTCAAGGGCAGCGCGGTGAACCCGGTGCTGCGTGAAGGCAATTCCGACCGCCGTGCACCGCTGTCGGTGAAGAACTATGCCCGCAAGCATCCGCACCGCATGGGCGCATGGAGCAGCGAATCGAAATCGCACGTGGCGCACATGGACGCCGGCGATTTCTACGGCAGCGAGACGTCGACCACGCTGGCCAGCGCCGGCAGCCTGAAGATCACCCTGCATGGCAACGATGGCAGCACGGTCGTGCTGAAGGAGAAGACTGCGATCAAGGCCGGCGAAATCGTCGACGCTGCAGTGATGAGCCGCAAAGCGCTGGCCACCTTCATCGATGCGCAGATCGAAGATGCCAAGGCGCAGGGCGTGCTGTTCTCGCTGCATCTGAAGGCGACCATGATGAAGGTCTCCGACCCGATCATGTTCGGTGTGGCCGTCAACGAGTTCTACAAGGACGTTCTTGGCAAGCATGCCGATGTCCTCAGGCAGGCCGGTTTCGATGCCAACAACGGCATCGGCGACCTCGCCGCACGCCTGCCTTCGCTCCCGGAGGCCACGCGCGCGGCCATCGAGGCCGACCTGCAGGCCGAATATGCGCATCGCCCTGCGGTGGCCATGGTCAACTCGGACAAGGGCATCACCAACCTGCACGTGCCCAGCGACGTGATCGTCGATGCGTCGATGCCGGCGATGATCCGCGACTCGGGCAGGATGTGGAATGCCGAAGGCAAGCTGCAGGACACCAAGGCCGTCATTCCCGACCGTTGCTATGCCGGTGTGTACCAGGCCGTCATCGAGGACTGCAAGGCGCACGGTGCTTTCGACCCGGCGACCATGGGCTCGGTGCCGAACGTCGGTCTGATGGCACAGAAGGCCGAGGAATACGGCTCGCACGACAAGACCTTCCAGATCGACGCCGATGGCGTGGTGAAGGTCACCGACGATGCCGGCAACGTGGTGCTCGAGCACGCGGTGGAAGCGGGCGACATCTGGCGCATGTGCCAGACCAAGGACGCGCCGATCCAGGACTGGGTCAGGCTGGCCGTCGAACGCGCACGCCTGAGCGGTACCCCGGCGGTGTTCTGGCTGGATGCTGCCCGCGCCCATGACGCGCAGGTCATCGCCAAGGTCGAAACGTACCTGCAGGACCACGACACCAGCGGCCTGGACATCCGCATCCTGCCGCCGGTGGAGGCGACCACGTTCTCGCTGGAGCGTATCCGCAAGGGTGAGGACACCATTTCGGTGACTGGCAACGTGCTGCGCGATTACCTTACCGACCTGTTCCCGATCATGGAACTGGGCACCAGCGCGAAGATGCTCTCCGTCGTGCCGCTGATGGCCGGTGGCGGGTTGTTCGAAACCGGCGCCGGTGGTTCGGCACCCAAGCATGTCCAGCAGTTCATCGAAGAGGATTATCTGCGCTGGGATTCGCTGGGCGAGTTCCTGGCGCTCGCCGCTTCGCTGGAACACCTCGGCAACCGTTACGACAACGCCGCTGCCCGCGTGCTGGCCAAGGCGCTGGACGAGGCCAACGGCCAGTTCCTGGACAACGACAAGTCGCCGTCGCGCAAGCTGGGTGGCATCGACAACCGTGGCAGCCATTTCTATCTGACCCTGTACTGGGCGCAGGCGCTGGCCGCGCAGGATGATGATGCAGGCCTGAAGGCACGCTTCGCGCCGCTGGCCAGGGCGCTGGCGGACAACGAGCAGAAGATCGTGGAGGAGCTGGTCGCGGTACAGGGCAAGCCGGTTGATATCGGCGCGTACTACCGTCCGGACCTGGCCAAGGTCTCGGCGGCCATGCGTCCAAGCACCACGTTCAACGCAGCGCTGGAGCAGTTGCAGCGCTGACCGCGCCCGAGGGCGTGCCGGCATCCCCGGCCGTCCCGGCAGCGCCGGTACGTGTCCGGCGAAAGGAAAGGCCCGCGCATCCACGCGGGCCTTTTCCATCTGTCCATGCAGCGCGTCAGCTGGCATCGTCGTAAGGTAGGCACGGTCCCCGGCACTGAGTCCCGCATGTCCGACGCGTCCCCCCGGAACGACTTGGCAACGCGCATCGCAGGCACCATCCGCGATGGCTTCCAGGATTACCACGCACGCTTTGCAGCGATCACGTCGCGCGCCCGTGGACGGTTCGAACGCTGCGAATGGGAACAGGCACGCCAGGACGCGGTGGAACGCATCGCCCTGTACGACATGTGCATCGCCAGCTGCATGGATGCGCTGCGTCGACTGGCCGGAGACGCAACAGGCGATCGTGGGCTCTGGCGGCAGGTACATGCGGGATATGCGCAAGGGGTCGATGGCCTGATCGATGCCGAGCTGTACAAGACCTTCTACAACACCCTGGTACGGCGGCTGTTCGCCACGCATGGGGTGGATCCGGAAATGGAATTCCTGGCCTTCGACGTAGAGCCGTCCGATGCCATCACCCATCCGGTGGCGCGGCATGCCTATACCGTATCTGCCATGCGCCCGGCCGAGGCGCTGATGCGCGTGCTGGGCAGCTATCGCTTCGATGTCCCCTATGCCCATCAGCTGCGCTGCGCTGCCGCGATCGCCGTGCGGCTGCAGGACGACCTGGCGCACTGGGGCGAGCATCCGGTCCGCAGCATCGAGTTGCTGGATACCGTGTTCTACCGCGAACGGCGCGCCTATCTGGTGGGGCGGGTGCTCGGCGAACATCGCTTCTCGCCCTGCGTCATCGCCCTGGTGAACGACGGACACGGCCTGCGTGCCGATGCCGTGCTCACCCATCGCCGCGACGTCGCACATCTGTTCGGCGTATCGCGCAGCTATTTCCAGGCCGACCTGCATACCGTGGGCGATGCGGTGGTGTTCCTGCGCAGCCTGCTGCCGGGCAAACCGGTGGATGAGATCTACACGGTGCTGGGCCGCGCCAAGCAGGGCAAGACCGAGCGTTACCGCACCTTTTTCAGCCACTTCCGCGAACACGCCAGCGAACGGTTGGTACACGCCGAAGGCACCCCCGGGATGGTGATGGCGGTGTTCACGCTGCCCAGCTATCCGCTGGTGTTCAAGTTGATCCGCGACCGCTTCGCCTGGCCCAAGGCGATGTCGCGCGGGGACGTGGAGGAAAAGTACGCACTGGTCTTCAACCTGGATCGCGTAGGCCGCCTGCTGGATGCACAGCCCTACCGCCATCTGCGCTTTCCCGCCGCGCGTTTCGCTCCGGCGCTGTTGCAGGAGCTGCTGGAACAGTGCGCGCAGAGCGTGCGCAGGGTCGACGACGATATCGAGATCGCGCTCTGCTACGTGCAGAGGCGGTTCCGACCACTGAATCTGTACCTGCGCGAACAGGGCCCACCGGCGGTGCGTGCGGCGGTACTGGACTACGCGCAGGCGATCACCGACATGGCCCGCAACAACATCTTCCCCGGCGACATGCTGCCCAAGAATTTCGGCGTGTCCCGGCATGGACGCGCGGTATTCTATGACTACGACGAACTCTGCCTGGTCAGCGACTGCGTGTTCCGCGACTGGCCGGCGCCGCGCAGCGATGAAGACGCATTGGCCGATGAACCGTGGTTCCACGTGGGGCCGCATGATGTGTTCCCGGAACGCTTCGGGCCCTTCATGGGCCTGCCTGCCGGCGAGCTGGCGGCGGTACGCGAACATTTCGCGCACCTGTTCGATCCGGCATGGTGGCGTGGCCTGCAGCAGCGCTTTGCGCGCGGCGACTATCCTGATACCCCGCCTTACTCGGGCGCACACCGCCTTGCGTGATCCCGTGGCCGGGCGATGATAGGCTTGCACGTCATCCACAAGGAGCAGGTGCGATGCGTTATCCGATAGTGCTTGGACTGGTGTTTGCCCTGGGGGCAGGTGGTTCGTTGCTGCCGGCCCAGGCCACGGCGCAGAGTGCCAGGGCTGCACGTGCGCAGGCCGAAGCCAGCATGGTGTTGACCGGCACCATCGATATCTCGCCAAGGGGTACGGTGGATGGCTTCGCGTTGCGGGATGAAGCGAAGCTGGAAGCCTATCTGCAGGAATTCATACGGAAGAACGTGTCGCAGTGGCAGTTCGAGCCGATCACGCGCGATGGCGTGGCAGTGCCTGCGCGCGCGCCGTTCAGTCTGCGCCTGGTGGCCAGGCAGCTGGCGGACACGGGCATGGAGGTTGAACTCAGGAGTGTCAGCTTCCGCGATTATGATCCCAGCGCGACCGATGAAGTGACTGCGTTGAGAAAGGCGCCACCACGCTATCCGAAGGACGTGTTCGAGCAGGGGGGCGCGGGTGAAGTCCTGCTGCTGATCCAGGTGGCACGCGATGGCAGCGTCGCCGACGTGGTCGCCGAGCAGGTCAACCTGCATGTCGTGGCTCACGAACGGCTCATGGAAAAGATGCGTGACCGGCTGGCGCAGGTAAGCGTCAGCGCCGCCAGGCGCTGGTCGTTCCGGCCGCCTTCCAGCGGTGAACAGGTGGATGGGCCGTCATGGACCGTACGCGTTCCGGTGACCTTTGCCATCGGTGACCGGGCTGAGCGTTATGGGCGTTGGCAGGCCTATGTGCCCGGCCCCAGGCAGAAAGCTCCATGGCGCGTCGGTTCGGCCGCTGATGATGGCTCGGCCGACGCCCTGCCGGAAGGCGGCGTCTACACAGCCGGCATCGACAAGGGACCGAAGCTGCTGACGCCGCTGGGCGGATGACCGCAGCGGCGTGAGGCGAGCCGCACCGTGCGGCCGCTAGCTGTTCTGCCAGGGGTACACCACGCTGCGGTTGCGCCCCTGTTCCTTGGCCGTGTACAGGGCCTTGTCCGCCATGCGCAGCGCTTGTTCCACGTCGGCATCGAAGGTCGGGTAATGCGCTACACCGAGCGACACGGTGACATGGCCGACCAGCGGCAATGCCTCGGTGGCGATCTGCTGGCGCAGCCGTTCGGCGATCAGCAGCGCATCGTCGGCGTCGGTGGTCGGCAACAGCAGCAGGAATTCTTCGCCACCGTTGCGGCACAGCAGGTCGCCGTCGCGCGAATGGCGGCGCATCTGGTCGGCGATGTGCACGATGACCTGATCGCCCACCGCGTGGCCGTGCCTGTCGTTGATGGTCTTGAAGCGGTCGATGTCCATCGCCAGGATCGCGAATGGCACCCCCTGTACGCGCCATGCTTCCAGTGCCTGCTGCAGTCCACGGCGGTTGAGTAGGCCGGTGAGTGGATCGGTGCTGCTGGCCCGGCTGAGCGTACCAATGCGTTCCTGCAGCACAGTCAGGCTGTACAGCACGGCCTGCTTGAGCTGGGCCACTTCGTAGTACCACGCGCGGATGCCGCCGACATCTGAAATCGCGCGGCCGGTGTCGCCTTCCTGCACGTTGCGCGCCATCTGCCACAGCGGCAGCGAGATACGCCTGGCGAACCACCACGTCAGCAGCAGTGCCAGCAGCCCCAATGGAATCGACCGCCAGATCACCGAGGACATGAGCTGCGACAGCGGTTTCAGCGTTGCGACGGTCGGTCGCTGCGCAACGATGCCCCAGCCGGTGGACGGCACCGGCGCGTAGCCGGCGAGCATGGACACCCCGCGGCTGTTGATGACCTGGCGTGCCCCCCGCTGACCAGCCACCACCGCCTGGATGACAGGATTGTCCGGCGCGTAGGTGCCGACCCGCTGCGGATCGATGTGATACAGCAGGCGGCCCTTGCGGTCCACCACGTACAGGTAGGAGCCATCGCGGTAATAGTGCGTACCCAGCAGACTCTGCAGGATGCTGCGCTGGCGCAGGTAGATGGTGCCGCTGACATACCCACGGTAAACACCCTGCGCATCGAATACCGGATGCGAGAGAGCAAGCAGCAGCTTGCCGCTCGCGGTGTCGTACGGATCGCTGACCATGGGCTGCCGGCGTTCCAGCGCTGCGCGGCTGCCTTCACTCGTCAGCGTTTCACCCTTCAGGTGCAGGGTCTGTGGCGATGTTGCGTGCACGAGGCCGGTCTCATCGACCACCAGTACCGAGTTGAAGCTGTTGGTCTGCAACTGCAGCCTGGTGGCCTCGTCCTGGGCCCGTGCGCCGTCGATGCCGTGGCGGCCCAGCGTGGTGGCCGAATAAGCCAGCTGCTGCTGGGCGGACAGCACGAAGTTCTGGGTGGTTTCGGCGAGCTTGTTGGCGTACACGCGATTGGATTCCAGCGTGTTGCCGATCAACTGGTCGCGCTGTACGCGATGGCTGGCGAACAGCGTGTTGGCCAGGGTGACGATGGCGCTTAGCATCGCGAGGGCAAGAATCAGCTTGCCCAGGTTGAGGCGTCTGGATAAGGAAAGCATCAGGCAGGTCGGGCTGAGGCCGGCCCAGCCGGATCATCGGTTGGAACGACAGCGGATCGGTGCTCGCGCGGTGGCTTCTCACGCGACGTCGGAAAACTGCGGCCCCATTATGGCCAAAAGAGACAGGCGATCAAAACCGCAGGGGTTAAGGTTGGGAGGCGGCCCCGCTCAGCGCTCCAGCCGCCGGCGCAGCACCGCGCGCAGTTTGCCGGCCGTGGCTTCGTCCAGTGGCCCCAGCAGGCCCCGGGCATGTAGCGGAATATGCGCGGCGGTGGTGTCGTCCGCCTCGAAGACATAGTGGCGGAACATCGCCTGCCAGGCATCGCGCTGTGCCGGGGGCAGGTCGCGTAGCGCCAGCATGGACAGCATCAGTGCGTTCATCGGCGCGTCCATCCATGCCGGTACGGGCCGCCACCAGTAGTTGACCAGCACGTTGAACGCTTCCAGACCCTCCATGTGGTGCCACCACAAGGAGGGGATGAACACGGCATCGCCGGGGCCGAGTTCGGCCACCTGGGCATGCTGCATGGCATCGGCAAAGCGCGGGAAGCGCTGCAGGTCCGGTGCGGCGAAATCCACCAGGCTGACCGCCTGCCCTGCCGGAGTGAAATCCAGTGGGCCGACATGCAGATTGCCTACCTGGTCGGGCGGAAACAGGGTGACCCGGCGACGCCCTGCGGCCACGCAGGCGAGGTTGTCCGGTACGTCCTGGTGGGCGGCGATGCGCGATGGCCCGCCGATCCAGATGCTGGCCAGCGGATCGGCCACGCCGACATCCAGCGGGTTGTCCGCGCGGAAGCCGGGCAGGAAGCTGTCCAGGGTGGTGGAGGCCACGTAGATCGACGGCGCGCTGGCCGCGCCGCCATATTTGAGCAGGGTATCCAACACGACGGCCAAGGGCACCTGCTCGCGCCGGAAATTGAAGCCGGTCATGTCCTCGTTGTAGAACACCCGCCCCTGCGCCTGCGGTGGCGCGGTGGTGGCAGTCACCGGCATGCCGCTGCGGTCGAACTGTTTCAGATAGGCCGCAGCCGCCACCGCGGAGCGTTGGCCGGCCGATACCATCGGCCAGCCACGCACCAGCCCCCGCACCACCCTGGGCGTGGTCCACCCGCGCAGGCTGTCAGCCAGCCGTTGCGGGTCCAGATCGACCACTTCTTCGATGGCGCCGGCGGCTGGAAGCACGTTGCCCTTCCGTCCCCGCTCAGAACCGGTAACGCACGCCGAACATGTAACGCGGCCCGGTCTGGGTGGCGTAACGCAGCATGTTGCTGTGGCGGGCGTAGGTACGCATGGTTTCGTCGGTGAGGTTGATGCCTTCCAGGCTGAGCGACAGCTGTTCGGTCACAGCGTAGCTGATGTTCACGTCCAGCTGGCCGTAGGCTTCGGTGTAGTTGGGATTCGGGCCCTGGCCGCCGATGCCGTTGAGGAACTTGTCGCGCCAGTTGTACGCGGCACGGATCTGCCACGCGTTCTTGTCATAGAACGCCACCAGGTTGGCCGAATCGCTCAGGCCGATCATCGGGTACTGGTCGCCCAGGCTCAGGTTGTTGAAGGTGAGTCCGGACTTCACCTTGGTGTAGTTCGCCGCCAGGCCGAAACCCGACTGCCCGAACAGGTGCTGCAGGCTGACCTCCCAGCCATCAAGATGATCCGAGCGCTGGTTGGCGGGCAGGGTGATGTCAAAGCCGGCCACCGGATCACCCGGCTGCCCGATGATGGTACCGGTCATCTGCCCGGCCGAATTGGTGCCGGTATAGTTGACGCCGGGCGAGCCATTGAAGTTGGTGAAGATGTAATCACGGATACACGGCATGTCGGTGGTGCCACAGCCCGACGCCAATGCTTCGTTCCAGTACGCGCCGCCCACCGGCGTGTGCAGGCTGCCCGGTTCTTCGCGCACGATGGTATCGCTGATGAAGTTCTTGATGTTCTTGCGGAAGAAACCCACCGAGGCGTAGCTGGCATCACCGTAGTACCACTCCAGTGACAGATCGAAGTTGTCCGCCAGCAGCGGTTCCAGGCCCGGGTTGCCGCGCGAACCGGAGCCGCCCTGGGTACGCACGATGCTGGCCAGGCTCTGGCCGCTCTGGATCTGGGTCCAGCCGGGACGGCCGATGCTGCGGCTGTAGCTGCCGCGCAACGCCAGCGAGTCGCTGATGTCGAGCTTCAGGTCCACGTTCGGCAGGATGTAATCGTAGTCGCCCTTGCCGCCGACCATCGCGCCTTCGCTGGCGTATTCGATGTTGAATTCGTTGGCCGAGCCCCAGTTGATGGCGGTGGGCACGCGCACCAGCGCCTGCGATTCGACCTCGGTCTTCTCGTAGCGCACACCGACGGCCACGTTCAGCGGCATGTTCCAGTCGAAGGTGGTGCGGTACTGCAGGTACGCACTGCGCGACTTCTCGGTGGTGCGGATGTCCTCGCTGTATTCGGTCGGTGCCAGGTAACAGGTGGGGCAGGCTGGGTCCGAGGCGCTGCCGACCTGGGCGGCGCGATCGATCAGACGGTCGAAGTCGAAGACCAGGAAGCGGCCGGTCAGGCGCGGATCACCGTGACCGGAGAACGCCTTGAAATAGCGCGCCATGTCGTCGGCGTACCAGATGCTGTCGTCGTAGTCGGCCGGCGTACCGACGCCGCCCCAGCTGTCGCGCTGCATGATGGCCGAGGCGGAACGGTTTTCGACCTCGGTCGAGCCGACACCGAAGTCCAGTGCGGAGTAATCGGCGAAGCGGAAACGGCCGCGCGCCTGGAACTGCTCCACTTCCGATTTGTTGTAGCTGTTCTGGAATACCGAGCCGGTAACCAGCGCATCGGAGGCTTCGACCTGGGTCACGCCCGGCGGCAGTTCCACGTTGATGATCGGCAGGTCGCCGCTGTAATCCACGGTGGTCTTGCCGCGCACGTACGCGGCCACGCCCAGTACGCCGGCGGAACCATACGGGCTGTCGGGCTGCGACTCAGCAGTGGAGTTGTGGTAATCGAACGCCAGGTCCAAGGCGTCATTGACTTCCCATTCCACGTTGAAGCCCAGCGAATCCATGGTGTTCTTGGTGGCCAGCTTCGCACCGCCCATGGAAAGATCCGAATACTCCATGTCCTCGGAGTAGATGATCGGCGCGGCGACCGGGCCATTGGTCCACACGCTGTCGCCGGGACCGTAGTTGAACCACACCGACAGTTCGCTGCGCTGCTGCTGCACCTTGTTTTCGACATGCATGTAGTCGAGCGTGGTGGTCACGTTGTCGGCCGGCCGCCACTGGAAGGTGGCCTGCGCGTTGGTGCGCTGGCGCTGTACGCCGTTCACGTTGTAGGCCGTGTTCTGCGGGCGGCCGTAGACATCGTCGGCGCCGGGGCGGTTCTCGATGCGATCCGAATAGCCCTGTCCCGGCTGCGGCAGTGCGCGCCAGTCCGTGGTGTCACTGCCCTGCATCGTGGCCCAGCCTTCAGCCACCGTGGCCTGGTTGAAACCAGAATCGCGCTCCTGGTGGCTGGCGCTGAGGGCGACGCCGAAGCGGCCATCGGCGTACGTGTTGCTGAAGATGCCGGACATTTCACCGGTGAAGTCCGAACCCTGCAGGGTGCGCGGCAGATTGTCGTTGGAGCTGTCACTGACTGCCTTCAGGCCGACGCTGACCACTGGCTCGGAATCCAGGGGGCGGAGCGTCTTGACGTTGATGGTGGCGCCGATGCCGCCGGTGGGATTGTCGGCGCGCCCGGTCTTGTACACCTCCACGGCAGAGATGGATTCAGAGGCCAGATTGGCGAAATCGAACGAGCGCGAGCCGGACACGCCACCGCCGCCGGGGCCCAGGTTGGAGGCCGGCATCTGACGCCCGTTGAACAGGACCAGGTTGTAGTCCGGACCCACACCGCGCACCGTCACCTTGGAGCCTTCGCCGCTGGACGTGCGGTCGATCGACACGCCGCTGATGCGCTGCAGGGACTCGGCCAGGTTGGTGTCCGGGAACTTGCCGATGTCCTCGGCGACGATGCCGTCGACGACGCCCTGGCTGTCGCGCTTGAGGTTCATCGACGACGTCAGGCTGCCACGGATGCCGGTCACCACCACCGTATCCAGGGTGGCCGGATCGGCGGCGGGCGACTGCGCACCGGGCGCATCGCGGGTTACGGCATCCTGCGCCCAGGCAGGCGCGGCGATGGCGACCAGCAATGCGGATGCAAGCATCGACTTGCGGGGTACGGCCTTGTACTTGCTCATTTGAGATCCCTCCCCAGGGAGTGCGGACAGCGGGTTAAGTTCGGCGGCAGAGGCTTGAACTGCATTCGCGGATGCGATTTGGGTGCACGTTGACAGCGTTGTCAACAAACGGACATGAAGCCGGCGGAGGTCCTCGATGCCTCGTGCGTGGCTGAATGCAGGCACAACCTGCGCGACGTGGCGGAAACCGCTGTCGGGCGTAGGTTTGCGGCCACGCGTATCGCGACCGTACGGGAGGACGGCAGGCGGCAACGCGTGCTGCGATGCAGAACGGATCTGCGCAGGCTTTGAAACCCGCAGGTGTAGTGTCGGGCAGCACGTCCTGACAGCGCTCGACAATCTCGCGCCGGACGGGGCGCCTTGCGGCTTGGGGTCAGCCTCTGCGGCGGCGTGGAGCGGCCGTGGATTCACGCACCAGCACCGCGTGATCCATCGTGATCATGCGGCCCGCTCCGGGGGAGCGGATGCGCTCGATGAGCTGCTGGGTCGCCAGCCGGCCCATGTCGGCGGTGGGCTGGCGCACCGTGGACAGGGCAGGGAACAGATGGCCGGCGATGGGGGTATCGTCGAACCCGCATACGGACAGATCGCGAGGCACGTGCAGGCCGCGCTCGCCGGCGATGCGGAACACCGCCGCGGCCATGTCGTCGTTGGCGGCGAAGATCGCCGTGGGCGGCTCGGCCAAGTCCAGCAGCGCGTTGGCCCCGGCAAGCCCGGATTCGTAGGAAAAGCGACCTTCCACCACCAGCTCCGGATCGTAGGCAATGCCGGCCTCACGCAGGGCGAGGCGGTACCCGGCATGCCGCCATTGCCGTGCGCCATGCGTGCGCGGACCTCTGATATGGCCGATGCGGCGGTGGCCCAGCCCGATCAGGTGGCGCATCAGCTCGACGACCGCAGTGGTCTCGTCCATGCGCACGCCGATGCAGCCATCCACGTCGCGCGGTGCGATGCATGCGAACGGCACCTCGTTGTCTTCCAGGTAGGCGCGCACCACGGGATCGTCGGTCAGGGGGGGAATCAGCAGCACGCCATCAGGCCGCGAATTCTCGAACATCGCGGCAAGGTCCGGCAACGCGTGGCGACCGATGCCGACGGGTCCCAGCAACAGGTTGTAGTGGTTGGCGTGGCAGGCTTCCAGCATGCCGTTCTGGATTTCCATCAGATAGTTGCGCGATGGATTGTTGTAGGCCAGCGCCAGGGCGTAGGAACGCTGGGCGGCCAGGCTGCGCGCGGAAGGATTGGGCTTGTAGCCCAGTCGCGCGACCGCTTCACGCACGCGCGCCTGGGTTTCCTCGCGTACGTTGGGCTCGCGGTTGAGCACGCGCGAAACCGTCTTGATGGACACCCCTGCCGCAGCGGCGACATCTTCGATTCGACTACGCATGGTGCGGGCAGCTCTCCATGAAGGGCACGCTGGATGGCCGGTTGGCCTGCCGATGGTGCAACGACGGCGTCACCTTGCCACGGCGCGGCGCAGCACGGCTAGAGGATGTCCGCCGCCTGCGCGGGCCCTGGTGCCAGGGACAGAGCGCCCAGCCGCTGCAGGGCCGGTGATGCCGCCATGTCGTTGGGGTTGGTGCCCGGCGCATCCTGGGGAACCTCCATGCCCCGGCTGCGGTAGAACTCTGTCCAGTACGGCGATATCCGCCCGGTCTGCAGATTGCGGAAATTCATCGGCTGCAGGGCGAACACCTGATGCGCGCGGAACGCACGTTCGATGAAATCGGAACAGTAGTAGCTGTCCTCGGACTGCACGTAGGTCGCGTTGTAAGGCTTGCCGAGCAGGGTGCGCGCCTTGGCCACGGCATCGGGAATGGCCGGCTGGTAGGCGGTGACAAGCCGGTACGCGACCACCTGTCGATGCTTCTGGCGGGCGTTGTCCAGGAATTCGGCAAGCGCCTGCTCCCGCGATCCCAGTTCGTCGGCATGCAGCACGGTGCGCCCTTCGGTGCCGTCGGCCACCAGTGCCACATGGTCGAAGCCGGCGGTGTCCTGGCGGGCGGTTGCTTCATCGATGGCGCCGCTCAGGCCGGTCGTGCCTGCGGTGACGAACAGCAGGTCGCCTTCCTGCAGGTGCACATCGGGCGGCGCAGCCCACAGTGCGGCGGGGACGAGCAGGCTGATCAGCAGCAGAAGGGTTCGCATGGGTTCGGAAGCAACGCGGCGGAGACCGCGCCATTATGGGCCTGCATGCGGCCGGAACGAAAAAGGCCCCGCGGATGCGGGGCCTTCGTGTGTTCGATGGATCAGCGCTTCATCGAACCGAAGAACTCGTCGTTGGACTTGGTGTTCTTCATCTTGTCCAGCAGGAATTCCATCGCGGCCATTTCATCCATCGGATGCAGCAGCTTGCGCAGGATCCAGATCTTCTGCAGCAGTTCCGGCTCGATCAGCAGGTCTTCGCGACGGGTGCCCGAACGGTTGATGTCGATGGCCGGGAACACGCGCTTTTCGGAGATGCGGCGGCTCAGGTGCACTTCGCTGTTGCCGGTGCCCTTGAACTCTTCGTAGATCACCTCGTCCATCTTGCTGCCGGTGTCGACCAGCGCAGTGGCGATGATGGTCAGGCTGCCGCCTTCCTCCACGTTGCGCGCGGCGCCGAAGAAGCGCTTCGGACGATGCAGGGCGTTGGCGTCCACACCACCGGTGAGCACCTTGCCGGAGCTGGGCACCACGTTGTTGTAGGCACGTGCCAGGCGGGTGATCGAATCCAGCAGGATCACCACGTCCTTCTTGTGCTCGACCAGGCGCTTGGCACGCTCGATCACCATTTCGGCGACCTGCACGTGACGGGCGGCCGGCTCGTCGAAGGTGGAGCTGATGACTTCGCCGCGCACGGTGCGCTGCATTTC